>CASELH010000007.1 GCA_949288715.1 uncultured Bacteroides sp.
GACGAGCGCAGATTTACGCAGATTTATTTCTTTTCGTCATGCTGAACGTTAGTGAAGCATCTCCTAAAAGCAGGAGCAAGTAGGAGATTCTTCGCTTGCACTCAGAATGGCAGATACATGGCGCAGCCCTTAAGAATCTGCGTTCATCTGCGCTCGTCTGCGTCATCTGCGTGCCATCGGAAACACACGGCTAAATTCCCATTTCATAGTGTAAATGCTTTAAGGCGGGATTATGTGAAATTTGCCGGCCATTTGTGGGCGGATAATGTGAAAATGGTTATATTTGCGAAAATGAGCAATGCGTTGTGTTCATAAATAACACTAAGATCTATATGGAGGATAATATAAAAAATAAACTTTATGAATTGGTGCAGAACGGCGAATCGTCTGAAGTGGAATTCAAATCGGCTCGCGGAGGTTTTCCTGGCAGCTTTTGGGAAAGTTATTCAGCTTTTGCCAATACAAACGGGGGAACCATCATTTTAGGAGTACAAGAAAGGGACAAGAAATTCATCTTGGATGGATTATCAGAAGAGATGGCTTATAAATATAAAAAGATTTTTGGGGATTGTGCCCATAACCGTGGCAAAGTGAGTGTATGCCTTCCGCGTGAGCAGGATGTTAATGTTGTGGAAGTAGGAGGAGCTTACCTGCTTGTCTGCTACATTCCACGTGCTGATTACAGTAGGCGCCCTGTCCATCTTGCTACCAACCCTTTTGGGAATACTTACCGTAGAAATCACGAAGGAGATTATCTTTGCACGGATGCGGAAGTGAGGAGAATGTTTGCCGATGCGGAACATGAAAACCACCCGCAGGATGCCATTATTCGCAAAGGATTTACCATTGAAAAAGACATCGATATAGCTTCATTGCACCAATACCGGCAGCTATTTGTCAGCTTACATCCGGCTCATCCTTGGGGAAAAATTACAGATGACCAACAATTTATGGAAAAAATTGGGGCTTATCAACGCAATGTAGCGACAGGCGAACATGGAATTACCCGTGCGGGGCTTCTGATGTTCGGCAAGTCGGACATGATAACCAATCCTGCAGGCGAACCGTATTATTTTGTTGATTATCAGGAACAGTTGTATACAGATGATCCACGGGTGCGTTGGACAGACCGTATTTGTCCGGACGGTACTTGGGAAGCCAACTTGTTTCAGTTTTATATACGTGTTTATAATAAACTTATCCAAGTGTTGCCCAAGCCCTTCAAGCTGTTAGGCGATGCCAGGCAAGAAGAAACAGCAGCTCATGACGCCGTGCGTGAGGCTCTGATAAACTGCATTATACATCAAGACTTGAATGCGTCCGGCAATATCGTCATACGTCGTACTGAAACCGCGTTGACCTTTTCCAATCCGGGCATGATGCTGGTGTCCAAACAACAGTATTTCAAAGGAGGAAGAAGCATTTGCCGCAACCCGAACTTACAAAAGATGTTTATGCTGCTGGGTAAGGCGGAAAAGGCCGGAAGCGGTGTGGATAAGATTATGGCCGGATGGAAGGAGTTAGGTTGGGACACTCCTGTATTAACAGAAGAGGTGCAACCTGATTATGTTGTATTAACTTTGCCTATTGGCAAAACCCATCAAGAAGACCCATCAAGAAGGGGCAAAACCCATCAAGAAGACCCATCAAGAAGGGGCACAACCCATCAAGACGCCATTTTAAGCAAATCTGACAAAAAGGACATTAGGAAAAGGCAGATTGAAGAATTTTGTAACGAACCGAGAACGTTTGCTGAAATTATGGACTTATTTAAGTTGAAAGACAGGGTAAGTTTCAAAAAGATATATATTGATCCCATGATCGCTGAAGGGCTGCTGGTTATGACTGAGCCGGATAACCCTACAAGCAAAAATCAGCGGTATGTATCGGCAAGGTAACAAGCGCTGCATAGAAAGAAAGCCCGGCAGACAGAGCCGGGCTTTCTTGGGAATTATATAGATGTGGGGGCTATTGCCAGCCGCCCCCGAGGGCTTTATAGAGGTTGACGAGGGCCAGCTGGCGGTCGCGCAGGGCGTTGCTCACGCTGATTTGGGCGTCGAGGTAGGTACGCTGGGCGTCGAGCAGGTCCATGTAGCCGATGGCGCCGTTGACGTATTGCAGCTGGGCCAGCTCGAGGGTGGAGCGCGACGACTGTTCGAGCGACACGCGGGTGCTGTATATCTCTTTGAGCTTGTTGAACTCGGCTATGGCGTCGTAGGCGTCGCGGAAGGCGGAGAGGACGGCTTTCTCGTAGGCATACGTGGCGCGCTCGAAGGCTGCACGCTTGGCCTTGAGCCGTGCACGGTTTTTGCCCCACCCGAAGATGGGCTGTAGCAGCGTGCCCGAGATGAACTTGTAGGGCGACTGCAGCAGCTCGCTCAGCACGTCGCTCTCGGCGCCAAACTGGGCGGTGAGCGTGATGCTGGGGAACATGGAGGTGAGGGCTGCGCCTACTTCGGCATTGGCGGCTATGAGGCTTTGCTCGGCTTCGCGCACGTCGGGCCTACGCTCGAGCAGGGTGCTGGGCAGGCCTACGGGCAGGCTTTGGGGGAAGCTGATGTCGTGGGGCAGGGCGGCACGGCGGATGGCGTGGGGGTACTCACCCGTCAGGTAGGCCAGCTCGTTTTCCTTGAGGGTGACCTGACGCTCTAGGTCGGGCACCAGGGTGGCGGTACGCGCCAACTCCACTTGCGCCTGGCGGAAGGCTACCTCGGAGGTGAGTCCGCCTTCGTAGCGGATGCGTGCCAGGTGGAGGCTTTCGCGGCGGGCATCGACGGTTTGGCGCACGATGGCCAGCTCGTTGTCCAGCGCCACCAGCTCGAAGTAGGCTTGTGCCACCTCGGCAATGAGGCTCATCTGCAAGGCGCGCTGGTTTTCAATGGAGCCCAGGAACTCGGCGGTGGAGGCGTCGTGCTGCCAGCGCAGCTTGCCCCACAGGTCCAGCTCCCACGAGGCGGTGCCTTTCAGATCGAACTGGTCGTCCATGTTGTAGTGGTTGCCACCGTAGTTGTCGCGGTCGTACTCGCCATGCACGCGCAGGCCTACCTGGGGCAGCATTCCGGCCCAGTCTATGCGCTTCTGTGCGGCCAGTTCGTGCACGCGGGCTGCGGCCATCAGCATGTCTTTGTTGTACTCCAGCGTGCGCTGTATGAGCGCTTGCAGCAGGGTGTCGGTGTAGAGTTGCCTCCACGAGTAGTCGGCCACCGAGGCCGAGTCGGTGCTCATGCTGTCGGCCAGCGTGGCGGGCAGTTGCAGCTGCGGACGGGTGTAGTGCTTGCCTATCTGGCAACCGGCCAGGGCAATGCTTGCCGTTATGATGCAGAGAAAGGTGCGTGCGGCATGTGTGAGGGTTGGTATATGATGCTTCATGCTTGAATGTTGTTGACCTGTTTATTACTCTTGCGGCGCAGTTTGCCCTGCACCTTGTAGATGGTGACGAAGAAGAACGGTATGAGCAAGATGCCCACGGTGACCGCTACAATCATGCCGAAGAACACGCCCGTACCTATGGCCTGGCGGCTGGCGGCTCCCGGTCCGCTGGCAATGACCATGGGCAGGATGCCGAGAATGAAGGCGAGCGAGGTCATCAGGATGGGGCGGAAGCGCAGCTTGGCGGCATGCAGGGCGGCACGCATCACGTTGACGCCCGCATCGGCTTCGTCTTTGGCAAACTCCACGATGAGGATGGCATTCTTGGCGGCAAGTCCCATCAGCATGACGAGGCCTATCTGGAAGTAGGTGTCGTTCTCCAGCCCGCAGATGGAGATGCCTGCATAGGCACCTAGCGCGGCTACCGGCAAAGACAGCAGCACGGCCACGGGGATGCTCCAGCTTTCGTAGAGGGCAGCCAGGAAGAGGAATACGAACACGAACACCAAGGCCAGGATGAGTCCCGTCTGTCCGCCGGCCTGCTTCTCCTGGAACGACAGGCCGCTCCACTCGATGCCGATGTTGTCCGGCAGGTGCTTGCGTGCCAGCTGCTCCATCACCTCCATGGCCTGGCCGGAGCTGTAGCCTTGGGCGGCGGTGCCGCGTATGACGGCTGTGCTGAACATGTTGAAGCGCTTGATGCTGCCCGGCCCCGTAGTGTACTGGGTGGTGCCCAGGGCGGTGAGGGGAATCATGTCGCCGTTGCTGCCGCGCACAAAGTACAGGCTGATGTTGTCGCGGTGCTCACGGTAAGGCGCCTCGGCCTGCAGGTAGACGCGGTACACGCGGTTGAACATATTGAAGTCGTTGACGTAGACCGAGCCTGTGTAGGCCTTCATCGTGGAGAACACGTCGGACATGGGCACGCCCAGCATCTTCACCTTGTCGCGGTCTACATCGAAGTACAGCTGCGGGATGGCGGCCTGCAGGGAGGACGACAATCCGCTCAGCTCCTTGCGCTGGGAGGCGTAGTACATCAGGGTGTCGGCAGCCTGCACCAGATTCTCGTAGGTGGCTTCGCCACGAGCCTCGAGCTGCATCTCAAAGCCACCCGAGGTACCCAAACCGGGGATGACGGGCGGGGTGGACAGGTAGTACTTGCATTCGGGATACTCGGCCAGCTCGCGCTCCACCTTGCCCATGATGGCTTCCAGCGTGGTGTCATCGCGTTCGCCCCAATCCTTGAGTATGACGGTAAGTTGCGAGCGTGCCTGGCTGGTGCCTACACGGGGGCTCGTACCGGTGACGTTCTGCACATACTCTACCTCGGGCATGGCCATGAGGAACTCGATGGCGCGGTTGGTGACTTTGCGCGTGCGCTCCAGCGTGGTGCCTTCGGGCATTTCCAGCTCTACCGTGAAGTAGCCTTGGTCTTCGGTAGGCAGGAAGCTGGAGGGCGTCAGGCGGTAGAGGACGAAGATGGCAATGAGAATCATGCAGAAGCCTATGCCCACCCGGCGCGGGTGCTTGATGACGCGACCTATGCCGGCCAGGTATTTGCTGTTTCCCACCTCCAGCCAGCGGTTGATGGTGCGGAATATGCGGTTTTTAGGTTTATTTTTGTCGGTGGGGCGCAGGATGAGCGAGCACATCACGGGGCTCAGCGTGAGGGCCACCACCGTAGAGAGCAACACCGATATGGCGATGGTGACGCTGAACTGGCGGTACAATTGCCCGGTGATGCCCGACAGGAAGCTTACCGGCACAAACACGGCAGCCAGCACCATCGACGTGGCTATAAGGGCGCTGGTCAGTCCGTCCATGGCTTTCTTGGTGGCCTCGTAGGGGGAGAGGTGCTCTTCCTCCATGATGCGTTCCACGTTTTCCACCACCACAATGGCATCGTCCACCACAAGGCCGATGGCAAGCACCAGTCCCAGCAGGGTAAGGATGTTCAGCGAAAAGCCGAAGATGAGCATGAAGCCGAAAGTTCCGATGAGCGAAATGGGCACGGCTACCAGGGGGATGACGGTGGCCCGCCAGCTTTGCAGGAACAGGAACACGACGATGATGACCAGTACCAGCGCCTCGAACAGGGTTTTGTAGACCTCGTGTATGGAGGAGGATATATAGGTGGTCATGTCGAAGGGCACTTCATACTGCATGCCTTCGGGGAAGGTGCGGCTTATTTCTTCCATGGTGGCTTTCACGCTTTCGGCCACCTCCATGGCATTGGCTCCCGGCAGCATGTAGATGCCCAGCACGGCGGCATTGCCTCCGTTGATACCACTCTCGGTGTTGTAGGACTGTGCTTCGAGCGACACGCGTGCCACGTCGCGCATGCGGATGAGCGACCCGTCGGCATTGGCGCGGAGCACGATTTCCTCGAATTGCGCCGCACTCGACAAGCGGCCTTGTGCCGTGATGGGGATGGTGAAGTCCAACCCTTCTACCGGCTGCTGGCCCAGCACACCGGCTGCCGACTCGCGGTTCTGGTCTTTCAAGGCATCCTGCACGTCTTTCACCGTGAGGCCGTAGTTGGCCAGGCGGGCGGGGTCTACCCATATCTGCATGGCGTAGTACCGGCTACCGATGTTCGACACACGTCCTACGCCGGGGATGCGGCGCAGCAGGTCGAGCACGTTCAGGGTGGCAAAGTTGCTCAGGTATATTTCGTCGAATTTGGGGTCGTCCGAGGTGAGGCAGATGGTCATCAGCTGGCTGGATGCCTGTTTTTCTATCTCGATACCGTTCTGCACCACTTCGGCGGGCAGACGAGACTCGGCCAGCTTGATGCGGTTCTGTATCTCCACGGCCGCCAGGTCGGGGTCGGAGGAGATGTCGAACGTTACGGTAGCCGAAAAGCCTCCGGAGTTGGAGCTGTTGCTCTCCATATAGAGCATGCCCGGGGTTCCGTTCAGCTCTTGCTCGATGGGGGTGGCTACGGCCTGCGACACGGTGAGGGCACTCGCACCGGGATAGGATGCGCTGATTTTCACCACCGGCGGCGTAATCTGGGGGTATTGGTCGATGGGAAGCATGGTGAGGCCGATGAGTCCCACGATGACGATAAGTATGGATATGACCGCCGAGAACACCGGCCTGTCGATAAAGAAATTTACTTTCATTTTTTTGGCGCGTATGTTATGGATTGGAGACGCTGTGCCAGTATAGGCTTTATTCTTTTTCTTCTTCTTTTACGGGAGGAACGGGGCGTATCTTGATGCCCGGCGTCAGCTTGTGGTAGCCTTCGGTTACTAGCATTTCGCCCGGCACAATGCCACGCTCTACCACTACGTTGTTGCCAAACTCAGGCCCCAGCTCAATGAAGCGGCGTTCGGCAATGGAGTCCCGGCGCATGACGAAGACGTAGGCTCCTCCCTTTTCTATGATGAGCGATTTCTGGGGAACTACCGTGGCATGTTCGCGCACGTCGAGCAAGGCGCGGACTTTGGTGAACTGTCCGGGCAGCAGCACGCGGTCGGGGTTGGGCATTTCAGCACGCACGGAGAAGGTTCCCGTCTGTGGGTCGACCTGCGGGTCGGCAAAGTCTACCAGCCCTTTGTAGGGATACTCGCTATTGTCGGCAAGGGTTACCGTAACCATGGGCTGCCAGGAGCGGGTGGAGTCTTTTTGGCCTAAGACAACGTTGCGCTCCTTGCTTTTCAGGTAGTCCAAAGCCGTCATGCTGAAGTCTACGAGCACGGTGTCGCTCTTCACCACAGTGGCCAGCAACGACTGCCCGCCGGTGCCAACCAGCGTGCCCAAGTCGACGTAACGCTCGCTGATGTATCCGGAGATGGGGGAGCGCACCCACGTGTAGCTCAACTCCTGTTCGGCCTGGTCGAGGTCGGCTTGGCTCATACCCATGCTGGCCACAGCCGTTTCGTAGGCGGCAATGGCATTGTCCAGGTCGAGCTGGCTGGCTGCATTTTGCTGGAAAAGGGGACGGATGCGGTTCAAGTCGCGCTCCGTCTTCAGCACCAGGGCAGAGTCTTTGCGTAGCTGTGCGCGGGCTTTGTCGGCGCGGGCGCGGTATTGCTTCTGGTCGATGACAAACAGCACCTGATTCTTGGTGACGTAGGTGCCTTCTTCAAAGTCCATGCTTTCGAGGAAGCCTTCCACGCGTGCACGCACTTCTACGAACTGCTGTGCACGGATGCGCCCCACGTATTCGCCGTATATTTCTACATCTTCTATCCCGACGGGTTCTACTACTACTACCGGCGCTTCCGGTTCTACTTTCTTGGGCCACGTCAATATCACGTAAAGGCCTACTAACACGACCATGCAGGCCGACATCATAATGATGCGTTTTTTCCGCAGTTTCAATTCACGCTTGGTAAAAAACAGTTTCATGCTACATTTAGTTTTATGATTAGCGCTTTCACACCTTTTGGCATGCAAAGATAATACCATTTTCCCATTTCTGCCTAAAGAATGGGTAAGTTATTAGTTTTCAATTATAAAAAGATGTCCTTGACGTGTTTCCGGCATCGGTGGCGCTTGTGGAAGCCTTCCACACGGTGTGGATTTTTTCCGCACAATGTATGGACAAGGCAAGGGCAAAGTATGGGCATGGCTATGCCTTTCCCTGGCTTTGTATGCGGCTTACGAACTCCTTTATCTTGGGCAGCATGTCTTCGGGGCGGGTATAGGGGGCGCACAAGAGTTCTACAGGGCACTGCCCGGTGCCTGCGCGGTTGATGATGCGGGGCACGCGGGTGGCGCAGGCGGTGCGAATAGCGGCTTGTGTCAACATCTCGTATGCGCCTTCGCTCATGACGTCGGCATGCACCTCGGCCACTTTGCCCAGTGCCATGAGGGCGGCGGCACCTCGGCCTACCACTTTGTCGGCCACCTGGGCACCCTGTAGAAAGGCCGGGTCGTGCTCCAATACCTCCAGCAGGTCGGCCACGCCCCGGCGGGTGTAAGTGCGGATTTCTTCCCCCTTGCGGATGACACACGAGAAGTGCCCCTCATGCAGCATTCTGACCAGTTCGTCCATGGGCTTAGAGAGTTTCTTGTTTCAACTGTTCGACAAAGGCATCGATGCGGTGCAACTCTTTGGGGATGTCGATGGACTGCGGACAATGCGGGTTGCACTGGCCACACCCCGTGCAGTGGTCGGCCTGGCGCAGGCGGGGCACACTCCGGTCGTATCCGATGAGGAAGGCACGACGCTGGCGGCGATATTCGGGGTCGCCGCTGGTTTGCGGCATGCGGTCTTCGGTGATGCATTTGTTGTAGTGCAGCAACACGCCCGGTATGTCTATGCCATAAGGGCAAGGCATGCAGTATTGGCAATCGTTGCAAGGTATGGTGGGGTATTGCACCATGAGGTCGGCGGTGTCGTAGAGGAATTGTTCTTCTTCGGCAGTGAGGGGCACCAGCGGCGAATAGGTGCGTACGTTTTCCTGCAAGTGCTCCATGTAGGTCATGCCGCTCAGCACGGTCAGCACCCCTTTGGGAGTTCCGGCATAGCGGAATGCCCACGATGCCACGCTTGCCTCGGGGTCGCGCTCTTTGAGGCGTGCCACGATGTGCTGAGGCACATTGGACAAACGTCCTCCCAGCAAGGGCTCCATGATGATGGCCGGGATGTTCTTTTTCTCCAACTCGGCATAGAGGTAGTCGGCATTGACATTGTTGCCCGATGCGTGTGTCCAGTCCACGTAGTTCATCTGAATCTGCACAAAGTCCCAATGCACATCGTCGTGCATGGCCAGCACTTCGTCGAACACTTCTTTTGTGCCGTGGAAGGAAAAGCCCAGGTGACGGATGCGCCCGGCTTCACGTTCGCCACGCAGGAAGTCTATCATTCCGTTGTCTATGTAGCGTGCACGGAAGGTTTCGATACCCCCGTTGCCTATGGAGTGCAGCAGGTAGTAGTCTATGTAGTCGGTCTGCAAGTCGCGGAAGGATTGGCGGTACATGGCAATGGAGTTCTCGCGGCTGAAGTTGGAGAAATTGGAGAGCTTCGTGGCAATGTAGATGGACTCGCGCGGGTAGCGCTTCAAGGCAATGCCAGTGGATTTCTCGCTCCATCCTTGCACATATACAGGGGAGGTGTCGAAGTAGTTTACGCCGTGGGCAATGGCATAATCTATCAAGGCGTTTACGGCATCCTGGTCAATGACATTACCATTGCCTTCGGGTGCGGGCAGGGTGGGCCAGCGCATACATCCGTAGCCCAGCAGCGACACTTTGTCGTCGCCCAATGTAGGGAAAGAACGCAGGGTCATGTCGCCTCCACCGGCCGTAGCCGATGAGCCTGTAGCCTGGGCAGTATTGCCATTGGGCTTGCTACAGCCATAGAGCGATGCTGTGCCTGTGGCTGCCGCGATGCCTACTATCTTTATAAATTCGCGGCGGTTCATGGAGTTATCTTTAGCCATAGTTTGGGAAGTGTTATTGTTGCATTATATAATATGGTGTACCTCTATGCCTTCTACGTGGATAGCGCTGTAGGGGCGTGCGGGGCAAAGTGTCTCGCAAGCTCCGCACCCTATGCACAGTTCGGCATTGATGGCTGGAATGCGGATGTCACTGTCCGGGTGTTGGGCATCGGCTACCATTACAATGGCTCCCGATGGACAATGGCGGGCACAGTTGTCGCACGGCTGTCCGTCGGTCTGAGTGATGCAGTTTTGGCGTGTCCACACGGCGGTGCCAATCTTGATGGACGATTTCTCGGCACGGTCGATAAGGCTGATGGCCCCTGTGGGGCATACTTCGGAGCAGCGAACACATTCGGGCCGGCAATATCCTCGCTCATAGCTCATCTCCGGTTGCATCAGTTTAACCATGTCGGTAGAGGGGCGCAACACTTGATTGGGGCAGGCCGACACACACAGTTGGCAGGCTGTGCAGTGCTGGGCAAAGTGGCGGGCATTCTTTGCACCGGGAGGCAAAATAGGTGTTTGCCTTACGGGACGCTTCTTGTCGATGATGGGAGCCAAGCCACCGTCCACTTTTTTCTCTTGTGCCTTCAGCGCCGATGCACCCAAGGCGAGGGCTGTACCTACGAGGAAGCTGCGCCGAGTGTTGTCGGCATTGCTTTGTGTGCTTCCGGTAGAGGATGCTGGGCAGGAAACTCCTTTTTTCTTCCACGGGAGTTGAAGCCTGTAGGAGATGGCATCGTGCTTGCATTGCTCTATGCAGTCCATGCAGGCTACGCACCGGCTGAGGTCTACTTCATGATGCTTATAGTCTATGCAGGCCGCTTTGCATCGGCGGGAGCACAGGCTGCACGAGGTGCATTTCTCTTTGTCGATACTGATGCGGAACCAGGAATAGCGGGCAATGAATCCCAGCACCGTGCCTACGGGACAGATGGTATTGCAGTACGTCCGTCCGCCGCGCCAAGCCAATACGGCTAGTACAACGAAAGTGACTACGGCGATGATAAACGTGGGCAGACTCTTGAGCCAGACCTCTGTTTCGTAGAAAGCATAACTGTCGGCACGTTCGGCCAGGTAGGCCAAGGCGTTGTTGCCCCACATCCATAAGGGCTGTAGCAGATTGCTGGCTATGCGACCGTAGGAACTGTAGGGGGCAAGCAGCGCCGCCAGCGAGCCTAAGCCTGCCACCAGGGCGATGACAAACACGGCCAGCATCCCATATCGCAGCCATGATTTGGCAGGCGAGTAGGAGTAGGGTAGTTTCCTGCGTTTTCCGCCGACTTTGCGGCTTATCCAGGCCAAGAAGTCCTGAAAAATGCCCAAGGGGCAGATGATGGAGCAGTATACCCGTCCGAACACCCATGTCAGTGCCACTAACAGCATGACAACGCCCACGTTGAGGGCAAGCACGGCAGGCAGAAACTGGATGCGGGCCATCCATCCCAGCCACGTGTGCAGCGTGCCTGTGAAGTCTACGAACAGCAGGGTTATCAGCGCCAAGCTGATAATGGCAAGAGTTAGTCTGATTGTACGTAACATAATTGTGTGCAGTATTTACTAATTAGCGTTTGCAAAGATACGTTTTTGCCTCCTGATGGGAGTGTGGAAGTTGTGGTAATAAATGTTATTTCATGCCATAGAAGGCTCAAAAAAGATAAAAAGGTTTTGCTCCTTTGCCTGTAGTCTGCTACTTTTGGGAAACTTTTTAAACTATAAAGCACATGAAAAAATTAATCTTATCCCTTGCGCTGTGTTTTGCAGCCGCTGCTGGCTTCGCACAAGAGGCCACCGATCCTAACCAATTACTCAATGAAGGTAAAACTGCCCTGGAGGCTAAAAACTATCAGGAAGCATTCGACAAGTTGAGCGCTTATCTTACCCAAACCAATGAGCAGGACTCAGTTATCGCTTTCAACTGTGGTGTATGTGCCGACAAGATAAAGAAGCCTGCCGAAGCTGCCAAGTATTTCGATATCGCTATCAAGAAAAACTATAATCTGGCTAACTCATACATTGGCAAGGTAGGTGCCTTGAAAGATTTGCAGAAGAATGACGAATATGTAGCTGCCCTCAAGGAAGCCATGGCAGCTGTGCCCGAAAACAAGGCTACGTTTGAGAAAATGTACGTCAACTTCTACCTTACCCAGGGAGTCGCAGCCCAAAAGGCCAAGAAGACCGATGATGCCGCTGCTGCCTTCAAGGAAGTTCTTACCATACAACCTCAGAACCTCAACGCACTCAATGCCTTGGGAGTGCTGTACTATACTAAGGGTGCAGGCTTGGTGCAGAGTGACTTGGACAAAGCAAAAGCTGAGTTTGCCACAGCTAAGACTTATCTGGATCAACTCGTTCCCCTGCTTTCCGAAAGCAACGCCGCACAAAAGAAGATGCTGGCTAACGCCAACACGATGCTGAACTACATCAACTCGCTGAAATAATGCATTAAGGGTTTGATGTATTCAGTAATCCTATATACTCCCGTCTGGATGTGATTGTCTGGACGGGATTTTTTCATTTTTAAATGCAAATATCCCCAATCATCCTAAATATGGAGCACAGATCGTTTTGCTACTGACTCGGTTTAATGAAAATGTGGGGAACAAATTCGGGTAACAAAATCGGGTAATTCAATCTCAAAAAACAGTGTTGTAGGCGCATTCTACACGTGTTGCCCTAAAAAAGAAAACCGCTAACTAAATGATAGTCAGCGGTTATACCGTGGAGCATAGCGGACTCGAACCGCTCACCTCGACACTGCCAGTGTCGCGCTCTAGCCAGATGAGCTAATGCCCCGTTTTGAAATCGGTTGCAAAGGTAAGGAGAAAAATGATATTAGCAAATATTTCGCCTTATTTTTTCACTTTTTATTTGTTCAAAAGCAAAGAATAGGAGGATGAGGGGGATAATTATGGGAAAAAAGTGCTATGTTTGCGGCGTCAAACAAAGGTTATGACTTATGCTGATATACAATACAACTTATCATGTGGAAGAAGATCAGGAAAAGTATTTCTTGATATGGATGCAGGAATATTACCTTCCTGAGGTTGAGAAGAACGGTACTTTGCATGCCCCTCGCATATTGCGGGTGTTGAGCCATCGGGAAGAAGGGAGTGCTTGCTTCTCTGTACAGTTTGAGGTGGAAGACTCGGCTCGTCTGCATCGCTGGCATCGTGAACAGGGCGTGAAGCTGAATGAAGAATTGATAAAGATATTCAAGGATAAAGTCGTAGGCTTTCCCACGTTGATGGAGGTGATAGTGTGATTCGTCCGGTAGAAGAAAAGATTATCTTGGGCATCGACCCGGGCACTACCATCATGGGCTATGGCGTGCTGCGGGTGGCGGGCGTAAAACCGGAAATGATAGCCATGGGCATCATTGACTTGCGCAAGTTTGCCAACCATTACCTGAAGTTGCGGCATATACACGAGCGGGTGTTGAGCATCATCGAGAGCTATCTGCCCGATGAGATGGCCATCGAGGCTCCTTTCTTCGGGAAGAATGTCCAGTCCATGTTGAAATTGGGACGTGCGCAGGGGGTGGCCATGGCGGTGGCATTGAGCCGCGACATCCCGATAACCGAGTATGCACCGTTGAAGATTAAGATGGCCATCACCGGCAACGGGCAGGCCTCCAAGGAGCAGGTGGCGGACATGCTGCAACGCATGCTTCACTTCAGCAAAGAAGACATGCCGACCTTTATGGATGCTACGGACGGGCTGGCAGCTGCCTATTGCCATTACCTGCAGATGGGACGCCCGGAAGTGGAGAAAAGTTATCGTAGTTGGAAAGATTTCATTACTAAGAATCCTGATAAAGTAAAGAGGTAAAAATGACACGACAATATACCATACGAATGGCCGGAGGCGTGGCGCGCAATCCGTTGGTGCGCTTGGCAAAGCCGGTAGATTTAGCTATTGCCGCAGATGAGCACATTGCTATTGTAGGGCCGAACGGGGCAGGAAAGAGCCTGTTGGTCGATATGCTGACCGGGAAATACCCCTTGCGGGATGGCTCGTTGGCGTATGACTTCTCGCCTTCGCCTACTGCGACGGTTTATGACAATATCAAGTATATCGCTTTCCGTGACACCTATGGCTCGGCCGATGCCAACTATTATTACCAGCAACGGTGGAATGCGCACGACCAAGAGGAGGTGCCTACCGTCCGCGAACTACTGGGCAAAGTGCCCGATAAACTGGACGGGCAGGCCAAGCGGGCGTTGCTCGACATGTTTCGCCTGGAGCCGTTGCTCGACAAGAAGATTATCCTGCTCTCCAGCGGGGAGTTAAGGAAATTCCAGCTGGCCAAGAGCCTGCTTACCTCACCACGGGTGCTGATTATGGACAACCCCTTCATCGGGCTGGATGCCGCCACCCGTGCCTCGTTGGGCGAGCTGCTGGAGCAGTTGGCCGGGACGGGCAAACTGCAAATCATCCTGGTGCTCTCCATGCTGGACGACGTGCCTCCGTTCATCACCCACGTAGTCCCTGTGGCCGGCAAGGTGGTGGGGCCGAAGGTAGAACGCCAGACTTACCTGGACGCTTTCCACGCACAAGACACGGTCAATCCCTGGACAAGCCTGCAGCAAAGCATTGCGGAGCTGCCTTACACGCACACCAACTATACTTCGGACGAGGTGGTAAGGCTGAACCACGTGAGCATCCGTTACGACGACCGCACCATCTTGAAAGACCTGGACTGGACGGTGATGCGTGGCGACAAGTGGGCATTGAGCGGAGAGAATGGGGCAGGCAAGTCCACCTTGCTGAGCCTGGTGTGTGCCGATAACCCCCAGTCGTATGCCTGCGACATCAGTCTTTTCGGGCGGAAACGCGGCACGGGCGAGAGCATTTGGGAGATTAAGAAGCACATCGGCTACGTCAGTCCGGAGATGCACCGGGCCTATCTGAAGAACCTGCCGGCCATCGACATCGTGGCATCGGGCCTGCACGACAGCATCGGCCTGTACCAGCGTCCGCGTGAGGAGCAGATGGACGTGTGTGCCTGGTGGATGGATGTGTTCGGCATCGCCCATTTGAAAGACAAACCTTTCTTGCAGATATCCAGTGGCGAGCAGCGCCTGGCCCTGCTGGCACGCGCCTTTGTGAAAGACCCCGAGCTGCTTATACTCGACGAGCCCCTGCACGGGCTGGATACATACAACCGCCGACGGGTGAAGAAAGTCATCGAGGCCTTCTGCCGCCGGCGGGACAAGACGCTGATTATGGTGACGCACTACGAGGAGGAGCTTCCTGCCGTCATCACCCACCGCCTGCACCTGGAGCGCCACTATTAGTGCAGGGGAGGGGGAGAGGCTCAGATGCGCTCCAGCACCGTCTCTATGAGGTGGTCTATCGAGTTCTTGTAACCTGTGTTGGCCTCGTGGGCCAGGCGGTTGGCAATGACCATGCACACGGTGGTGGCGCGGTGGCCCAGCAGGCGGGCCAGTCCGGCCAGGGCCGAGCTCTCCATCTCGAAGTTGGTGATGTGCAGGCCGTTGTACTCAAACTTCTCAATCTTTTCATTCTGATGCGGGTCGGCCAGGGGGATGCGCAGCTGGCGTCCTTGCGGCCCGAAGAAGCCCCCGGCGGCCACCGTGATGCCACGCACCATGTCCTGGCCGGCGATGCGTTCCACCAACTCCTCGTCGGCATCGACCACGTAGGGCGCCGGGGCACAGAGATTGCCCGTCCACCCCATGTGGTTGAGGAAGGCGCGCTCCATGGGCAGGTCGCACACGGTGTTGCGCCCGGCATAGAAGTTCAGCAGACCGTCGAAGCCGATGGACTTCTGCGAGCAGACGTAGGTGCCTACGGGCGTGTAGGGTTGCAGCCCGCCGCAGGTGCCGATGCGCACCAGTTCCAGTTGGCGCAGTTCAGGTTTTATTTCGCGGGTGTGGAAGTCGATGTTGGCCAGCGCGTCCAGCTCGTTCACCACGATGTCGATGTTGTCGCACCCTATGCCGGTGCTCACCACCGTGATGCGCTTGCCCCGGCAGGTGCCGGTGACGGTGTGGAACTCGCGGCTCTGCACCTCATGCTCGCGCGTATCGAAGTGCCCGGCCACAAGGGCCACGCGCCCCGGGTCGCCCACCAGGATGACTTTGTCGGCCAGCCACTCGGGCTTCACGTGGAGGTGGAACACGGAGCCGTCGGCGTTGATGATGAGTTCGGAAGGGGGAAAATACTGTTTCATATCTGTGTGGTTTTATTACTATCTGTCTTTTATGCTGTCCAAAGTTCCCGTTTCCTTGAAAGTGCCCCTACAGATGCCTGTAGGCGGGGTGGAATGGGGGAGGAGATCAGACGCCGTCTGATGTAGGATGAGCCGCCGTCTGATGTGGCATCAAACGCCGTCTGATGGGGGGATGAAACGGCGTTTAATGTTCGCTCAAACGCCGTTCAGGTTGATTTGTCACAATATT
Organism: uncultured Bacteroides sp.; assembly: GCA_949288715.1. Lineage (GTDB taxonomy): Bacteria > Bacteroidota > Bacteroidia > Bacteroidales > Bacteroidaceae > Bacteroides. The sequence continues at coordinate 16,199 of CASELH010000007.1, forward strand.
TCTTGGCTTATTTCCCGCCTGTCGGTGCGGCCGGTCCTGCCGTGGGGCGGGCAATGGCGTCGCGCATCTGCGTGTCGGCCTCGATGTTCTTCATGCGGTAGTAGTCCATGATGCCCAGGTTGCCGTTGCGGAAGGCTTCGGCCATGGCCTTGGGCACTTCGGCTTCGGCCTCGATGACCTTGGCGCGCGCTTCCTGTGCCTTGGCCTTCATCTCCTGTTCGCTGGCCACGGCCATGGCGCGGCGCTCTTCGGCCTTGGCCTGGGCAATGTTCTTGTCGGCGTTGGCCTGGTCCATCTGCAGGGCGGCGCCGATGTTCTTGCCTATGTCGATGTCGGCGATGTCGATGGAGAGGATTTCGAAAGCCGTGCCGGCATCAAGCCCCTTGCGCAGCACAAGCTTGGAGATGGAGTCGGGATTCTCGAGCACCGATTTGTGGCTTTCGCTGGAGCCGATGGACGACACGATGCCTTCGCCCACACGGGCCAGCACGGTATCTTCGCCGGCGCCTCCCACCAGCTGGCGGATGTTGGCACGGACGGTGACGCGGGCTTTGGCAATGAGCTGGATGCCGTCTTTGGCCACGGCGGTCACGGGGGGCGTGTCAATCACCTTGGGGTTGACGGACATCTGCACGGCCTCGAACACGTCGCGCCCAGCCAGGTCGATGGCCGTTGCCATTTGGAAGGACAGTTCGATGTTGGCCTTGGCGGCGGAGACGAGTGCGTGAACCACCTTCTCCACATGGCCGCCCGCCAGGTAGTGGGCCTCCAGACCGTCGCGGGTGATGTTGTTCAGCCCGGCCTTATGGGCCTCGATGAGCCCCGGCACAATGACGTAGGGTGGCACGTTGCGGATGCGCATCAGGAACAGCTGCACCAGCGAGATGTTTACGCCCGACACCTTGGCCGACAGCCACAGGAAGAACGGCACGTAGTGGAAGAACAGTACTAAGAACACAATGGCGCCTACAATGATGAAGGCAGTCAGGTACATGGGATTCATTTCCATAAAGTGTTAGTTATTAGAATAGATTGATGAATGATATATGCAGGCTCAGGCAGGTGTGTTGCGGCAGACGAATACTACGCCGTCGGCCAGGCGGCACACCTTTACGGGGGTCTTCTCGTCGATGAAGCCGTCGTCCGACTTCACTTCCACTATCTTGCCGTTTATCTCGGCATAGCCTATCAGTGCCAGGCGGGTGGTGGCAATGCCTTCATCGCCCAGTTGCACACCGGTTTCGGCACTGCGGTCTATGGAGGAAGTGATGTTGGTGGTCAAGGCTATCTTGTCCAGCGTCTTGGAGCGCATGAACCACACCAGCGACCCTATGCACACCACTGCCGACACGGCCAGCGTGATGATGCCTCCCCCCGTGCCCAGGTAGGCAAAGGCATAGTAGTTGGCGTAAATGAAGCATCCCGCCGACAGAAAGCCTGCCACGGTGATGCCCGGGGTGATAAACAACTCGACCAGCAACAGCACGGCGGCCGCCACGATGAGTAGTGCAATGATGAGTATGTCCATAATATATTATATGTATAGGGATTAAAGTCGTTGTTTCTCCAGCCGGCGTATCTTCTTGGCAGCTTGATGCAGCTCGGCATCCAGTCGGCGGGTCAGCTGCTCCAGGTCGAGTATGGCAGGGGCGAGGTTGTCTTTCCCTGCCTGGTCGGCTTCCCGGTATTGCCGGCGCAGGCTGTCCAGTTTGCTTTGCTGCTGCTTCAGGTTGTCTTCGGCTTGGGCATATTGCCGGTAGCTTTCTTTGGCCTCCTCCGAGTGGAAGTCATCCAGCGCATGGTAAGTGTGGCCATCGTCGATGACGAAGGTGAAGGCATAGTGTTGCCCGGTGTCCTTGGGCGTGTATTGTAAGGCGGCCTGAAGCCTTGCCTTGGCGGCGGCCACGTTTTGTGTATCCATCCCCCAGGTTGCTGCTATGGAGTCGAGCCGTGCCAAGGCGATAAGGCTGTCCTGCGCCATGCCCTCGTAGTTGTACACCTGCTTGGAGGCATTGGGTATGAAGACGTAGATGCAGGCTTTCCCCTCGGGCTGGTAGCGGTCGGAGGCAAACCATCCCAGATTGTTGTATTCGTCGATGGCATACAGGTAGTCGTTGTAGGGCGAGTTGAAGGGCATGCCCACGTTTTCGGGAGTAAGGTAGGTGTCGCTGTTGGTGTTGTAGCGGGTGACGAAGATGTCATATCCGCCCAGCGACTCCTTGCCGTCGGAGGCGTAGTAGAGCGTCATGCCGTCGGACAGCATGTAGGGGTAGTTGGCATTGGCTCCCGCCTCGTTGATGTTGGCGGGCAAAGTACGGCCTTGGCTCCATTTATCCAATAGCTTGCTGCTGGCAAAGATTTGCAAAGTGCTGTCCGCCGCCGGAGCGCTATAATACAGGCGGTTGCCCAGCTCGTTCTCATACGCCGTGCCCCCTCCGTCATCTTGTCCGGAGTAATCCGAATATCGAGCCAGCTTGCCCGACTCGGGGCTGAGCCGGTAGGCTTCCAGCAGCTTCTGCTTGTCTACCACAAAGCTGTCTATCACCTGCACTTGCTCCACTCCGCGCAGCAGGCGGAGGCCTAAGCGGCTGATGGCCAGCAGCGAGTCGGCCTCGGCAGTAGAGCGTTTGCGCTTGGCCAGGTCGGCTATGTAGGCTTCAAACGTCTTGACGGCTTCCTCGTAGCGGTATAGCTGGTTGTAGGCCTGCCCCAAGTAAAGCTGTCCGCTGGGTGTGCGGCGCTTCACGGCTTTCTCCAGCGGCGACACTGCCCCGACGGCATCGCCTGTCTTCAGGCAGCAGACGCCATACCACAGGTTGTAGTTCCCGTTGTTAGGGTATGACTTTACGAAACGGGCAAATACGGGCTTGGCTTTTTCATAATCGCCTGCTCCGTACCACTCTTTGGCTTGGGCCAGGGTTTGGGCCGATGCTGCCGTGCCACCTGTCAGGCCCAGTGCAAGCAAGAAAAACAATCGGAATATCTTGTTCATGGCTTCATTCTATTTCATGCGTCCAAAAATACGAATTTATCGGGAATAAAGCTTCTATTGCTGATTCTATTATGTTAATTCTTCTTTAATCGCCGATTTTGCTTACTTTTGCACCGCGTTTTGCCCTGCGCAGGGGGCCGGAGCCATGCTTTCAACACCAATAAAGTAGCGTTCCAACGCCGACAAGGTAGCGTTTCAACGCCAGCGAGGTAGGGTTTCAACGCCAGCAAGGTAGCGTTGAAATGCTGATAAGGTAATGCTAAACAGCAGAATGACAACGGCTTGTATAAGCGCGTACGCGGCTACTTTTGGCCGTCTATATATTGTTCAGATTATGGGAAAGAAAACCGAAGCAGACAAACTTTTGCATCGCATAGAACGCCTTTTCGTGAAGGGCATGGTGACGTATGGATTGCTGGAGGATGGCGATAAAGTGCTGGTGGGCCTGTCGGGCGGCAAAGATTCGATGGCTTTACTCGAGTTGCTGGCGCGCCGGGCGCGCATCTTCCATCCGCGCTTCTCGGTAGTGGCAGCCCATGTGCAGATGCGCAACATCGGCTATCGGAGCGATGTGGAGTATCTTCGCGGGTTTGCCGAAAGCTTGGGGGTGCCCTTCTTGGCGTATGAGGCGGCGTTCGATGCTTCTACCGACCGGCGCAAGTCGCCCTGTTTCCTTTGCTCGTGGAATCGGCGGAAAGCCCTGTTCACCCTGGCCCAGGAGCATGGCTGCAACAAGATTGCCCTTGGGCATCACATGGACGACATCTTGGAAACACTGCTGATGAACATCACCTTTCAGGGAGCTTTCAGCTCGATGCCCCCCAAGCTGGTGATGCGTAAGTTTCCGATGACCGTCATCCGCCCCCTGTGCCTGGTGCCCGAGGCCGAACTGGAGGCCTTGGCCGCCCTGCGCGGATACCGCAAGCAGGAGAAAGCTTGCCCCTACGAGACCCACTCTCACCGCGCCGACATGAAAGGTATCCTGCGTCAGCTGGAAGCCATGAATCCCGAGGCTCGCTACAGCCTTTGGGGCAGTATGACAAACATTCAGGAGGAGTTGCTTCCTACTCCTTGTCCTCGGAAGCAGTAGGCCGGGGCTCGGACAGGTAACGTTCCATGCCCCGCGTCTGGTAAGTGGCGGTTTTCCCCTCGCCGTCGTCATAGATGAAGTAAGCGTCGAGGTCGGGGCGGGCCTCCACGAAGCGCACTGCCTCGTCCAGCCCCATCACCATGAAGGCTGTGGCATAGGCATCGGCGCTCATGCAATCGCGGGCAATGACGGTGGCCGACAGTATGCTGTGCTGCACCGGATAGCCTGTGCGCGGGTCGATGGTGTGGGCATACTTCTTGCCGTCCCGGTAGTAGAAGTTCCGGTAGTTGCCCGAGGTGGCAATGCCTACGTCCGATACATGGAGCACCGTCTGCAGCTCTTGGTTCAGCGAGAGGGAGTCGTCCACAGGCTTGTTGATGCCTATGCGCCAGCCTGTACCCTGCGGGTTATGCCCATGTACTACCACCTCGCCGCCTATGTCTACCATAAAGTTCTGCACACCCCGCGAGGCAAGCAGTTGCGCCACTACGTCCACGGCATAGCCTTTGGCCACGGCACTGCAGTCCAGCATCAGCCTGGGGTCTTGCTTTTCCACTTTTCCCTCCGACGTAAGCTCCACTTTGCGGTATCCGACGAATTGCAGCAGGCTGTCTACCTTGGCCGAGTCGGGGAAAATGCCTTGTTTGAAGCCGAATCCCCAGGCATTGACCAAGGGGGCGACGGTGATGTCGAACGCCCCGTCCGTTTCACGCGAAATCTCCATGCTCCGCCGGAATACGGTGGTGAAGAAGGTGTCTGCCGCCACCGGTTCATTGCGGTTGATGCGGGTGATGGTAGCCGTGTCGTTGAAGGGAGAAAGCGACCCGTCAAAGCGTCGTAGTTCTTGCTCAATCTCGGCCTTCAGGTTCTCTTTGTGCTGGTAGGTGATGTTGTACACGGTGCCGAACACCAGTCCGCTGTCCTTCTGGTAGGGGACCGGGCGGTTGTGGTTCACTAATATTAATATGGTGGCCAGTAGCAACAGAGCTATCCAGGCCAGGTTTTGCTTCATTTTTCTTTCCATGTGCGATGTTATTGCTTTGTGTATTTTTGTCAACTGAAGAACAGGTGCTCCACCAGAATTTTCACTCCGATGAGGATGAGGATAATGCCCCCCAGCAACTCTGCGCGCAGCCTCCGTGCCATTCCCTCGCCGCAGCGGATGCCCAGCAACAGCCCTGTCATCGACATGACGAACGATACCAGTCCGATGATGCCTACCGGAGGCAGGATGTCTTCCAATCCCCGTGCTCCAAGGAAGGCGAACGAGATGCCCACGGCCAACGCGTCGATGCTGGTGGCCACGGCAAAGGCCAGCACCACCTTTAGGTTAGTGGGGTCGTAGGTATGCTTGCTGTCATCGGCTTTAAGCGATTCGCGCACCATTCTTCCGCCCAGGAAGGCCAGGATGGCAAAGGCTATCCAGTGGTCCACACTCTCTATCAGGTGGCTGAACAAGCTGGCTCCCCACCAGCCTATCAGTGGCATCAGTGCCTGGAAGAAACCGAATGCCAGCGCCATGACAAACATAGCCCGCCAGTGCGGGCGCTTCAAGATGATGCCGCTTGCCACGGACACCGCAAAGCAGTCCATGGCAAGGCTGATGGCTACCAGCCAAATTTCAAGTCCTGTCATTATTACGTTAGTAAGGTAGTTTGTAGGTTATCGTATAGCATATTCCGGTAGAACGGGAGTCATATTTGCCGAAGCCGGGCACATACCATGGGTCGCCATACTGCCCCGTGGAGGCCGACAAGCGGAAGCGTACGCGCAGCCCCCAACCCATGTAGAGTTGTTTCCATATCCGGGCACGCAGCCCCAGGCACACTTCCAGCCACTGCATGCGGCCTTTCATGCCTTCGTAGCAGTAGGGCAGGCTACCGCCCCAAATGTCATCCACTAAGTTTGGGTCTCCAGATACTCCTCCATATATAGGGTCTTCTATGCCCATCGACTCGATGTCGTAGTTGAAACTGGTGAATCCGTACCTGAACCCCACCAGTAGCATGTGCCCGTGTTTTTTGCCGTAAAGCGCATTGTAGTCTGCCCCGATGCGGAAATAAGGCGCTCCGGTTTTGTAATGTATGCCAGTGTCGTTCCATTCATCATTCGTCCCATATCCTATTTCTATGGTTGGGAAATAGCGGTGCTTCAGGTCTACATCGGCTATAATCTCCCCGCTGAAGGTATCACTCCCCAACAATTTGCTTCCCGGTCCCCACAAGTCTGTACTGATGGAAATGCCGTTGTACAGGGGGTAAGTCACCTGCGGCTTTTTCTTCTCTTTCTTGGTGGCCACAGGGCGTGTATCTCTGCCTTGGCCGTAATAGTTTTGTTGTGCAGCCAAGGGAAGTATTGTCAGCAAGCTGAGCAACAGACTAATAAAACATCTTGATATTTTCCCTTCCATCGATGCCTGCTTCATTGTATGAGATGTATATGGAGTCCAGCTTGTGACGGCTGAAGCGTGCCCCTGTTACCTCTTGTTGCATCTGATAGCCACAATCCATCGACAAGAAGTAGGGGGTGTTAGTGTGGTAGAGGATAACGGTGTCGGTCATCGTCCGGCTATACTTGAATACCAGTACGGTAGAATCTACCGTATAGCGCAAAGGCAACATCAGGTTGCGCACCTCCTTCTGGTTGTTAAGGATGACCGAGTCTGTGCCGAATGCAGTAATGGTCAGTGAGTCGAGAGTGTCGTTTACGGCCATGCCACTTTCATTTAAGGTGTAGAAGTTGCATTGCAGCCATCCCCTGGCCGTCATGGAGCAATCAGGGTCTTCCGAACAGGCCTGGATGATGCCGGTCAGCAGAGTGGCTATCATACATCCTATGATGAGTCGAATTAAAGCTTTCATTGTCAGATGATTTTCTCTATTTGATATTTATTCCGTTCAAGTGAGTTGCGCGAGATGAGTTCTCCCAAGAAGCCTGCCACAAACAGTTGTGTCCCGATAATCATGGCTGTAAGTGCCAGATAGAAATAGGGAGATTCGGTTACCAGTCTGTAGGGCAGATCGTTATACATGTAGTACAGCTTGCTGACACCTACAATGACTACTGCTATGAAGCCCAGCACAAACATCAGTGACCCCAGCAGCCCGAAAAAATGCATGGGCTTGATGCCAAAGGTAGAGAGGAACCACAGCGTAATCAAGTCCAGATATCCGTTGACAAAGCGGTTTATGCCGAACTTTGTCTTGCCATATTTTCTGGCCTGGTGGTGAACTACCTTTTCGCCTATTTTGGTAAACCCGGCATTCTTTGCCAGGTAAGGAATGTAGCGGTGCATCTCGCCATACACCTCGATGTTCTTGATGACCTCTTTACGGTAAGCTTTCAGTCCGCAGTTGAAGTCATGCAGATTCTTGATGCCCGACACCTTACGCGCCGTAGCATTGAACAGTTTGGTCGGGATAGTCTTCGAAAGCGGGTCGTAACGTTTCTTCTTCCAGCCCGATACAAGGTCGTAGCCGTCTTGAGTAATCATACGATACAGTTCAGGTATCTCGTCGGGACTGTCTTGCAAGTCGGCATCCATGGTGATGACCACATCGCCTTGCGCCTTCTCAAAGCCGCAAAACAAGGCGGGCGATTTGCCGTAATTGCGGCGGAACTTGATGCCTTTCACAATGCCAGGCGCTTGCGCTTGCAGTTGTTCGATGACCTGCCATGAATGGTCTGTGCTGCCATCGTTCACAAATATCACTTCGTGCGAAAAGCCGTGTTCTTTCATCACCCGTTCTATCCACGCGAAGAGTTCGGGCAATGATTCTTCTTCATTATATAATGGTATGACTACTGAAATGTCCATTTTGTTAATTCTGTTGTTTCATTAAAGTCATTGGCCTTGCAGCATTGTGGTCTGCTTGGCACGCCTTTTGACAATCAAGGCTATGATGATGGACAGTAACGCACAGTTATATACGTTGTTCACCAGCAGCTGCAGAATGATGTCTGTGGGCGTCAGCGCCTCCAGCACGTCAATGCTTTCTTTCACTTGGGCCACATAGGCCTCTGTGCCAGGCATGTTGCTCGTTTCTATAGTGCTCAGCATGTCTTTGCAGACGCCTATCAGGTAGCCTTGGTCAATGAAGGCGAAGTATACATAGTGGGCTACGGCCGTCAGCATGGAGGCACAGATGAACATGAACAGGTTGAACGTCCATGCATGGAAAAAGCTGATTTGCCCCCCGCATACCTTGTCGCGATACATCTTGGTGTAATAATAGCCAAGGAAAGGCACGCACAGCGTCAAGCAGAAAAATAGTAGCAGCAGGAAAGGTGTGGTTATCCCGATGGGAACAAGTATGAACTTGGCTATCCAAAACAAGCCCATGTAGGTGCCAAATGCCATGGCGTATCGCGTCATATTGCTGTTATTATTCTCTGCCATCATTCTGAATTTTGCGCAAAGGTATAAATAATATTGTAAACGCTGCCCCGTTTTAGGGTAAGTTAAGGCACAAAAGTGAAAAAGTTACCGCCAGCTATTGTAGGGAAAGAAAAAATGCCTACCTTTGCAACCGCAAAACGGGTAAGTCCTATACGGCCAGCTCCCTTCAAATCCTCCAGGGCTTGATCGCAGCAAAGGTAGGAGGTCGTAGCGGCGCGATATAGCAAGCTTACCCACCCGCCTCTTTAGCTCAGTTGGCCAGAGCACGTGATTTGTAATCTCGGGGTCGTTGGTTCGAATCCGACAAGAGGCTCTCCAGCAAAGGGCTGTCCTGAATACCGGGGCAGCCCTTTTTGCATTACATCACCTTCTGTTCCTTATTCGAAGAGCCTGCTTCGCGCCATCATGCAGGCGCCCACCACGCCGGCCTTGTCTTTCAGCTTGGAGGTGACGATGGCACTGTCTTTGTTGACCATGTTGAGCGAGTATTTGCGCACGGCGGTCTTGATGGGTTGCGTCAGGTAATCTTCCGTGAGTGACATGGTGCCGCCTATGATAACCAATTCCGGATTGAATATGTTGATGAGCCCTGCTATGTACCTGCCCAACTTTTGCCCAATCTCTTCTACTACTTCAATGCACAGGAAGTCTTCCTTATTGACAGCCTCGATGATTTCTGCCAAAGTAAGGGGAGGGCGGGAGGCCTTTACTCTGTCGGACAATATGGAGCTTTCCCCGTTCGAGATGCGTTGCAGCAATATGCGGTGGGCGGCCGAACCGGAAGCCTCTGTCTCCAGGCAGCCCTTCTTTCCGCAATGGCAGATGATTTCGTTGTCGAATACATTGACGTGCCCGAATTCTCCCGAAAATCCGGATTTGCCGGTGTAGATTTTCCCGTCGATAATGATGCCTATCCCCAGTCCCCAGCTGATGTTGACGAAGATGATGTCTTTTTCGTTGGCTACGCATCCCTTCATGTATTCGCCATAGGTCATGGCGCGTGTGTCGTTGTCTATGCACACGGAGTGCCCCAGCTTCTCACTCAATACCTCAGCCAAGGCTTTCTCGGAAAAGTTGAAGATGCTGTAGCTATATCCCGACTCTGGGTTCACCCGGCCCGATACATTGAAACAGATGTTCAGAATCTTCTCCGGGGCAACGTGCGTGTCGTCTATGAAGCGGCGCGCCAGCTCGCACAACTGCTCCAGCGCCTCCTCGGTGTTCTCAAACTTGTAGGGGAGGTCCATGCCTTGCTTCACCGTCTCCCCGCAGAAGTCTATCAACGCTATGTTCACCCCAAACTTGTTGATGTCCACCCCAATGAAGTAGCCCGCATGAGGATTCAGACCATACAGGTTGGGGTGCCTTCCGCCGGTGGTCTCCAGTTTTCCGTATTCGTTGACGTAGCCCTCCGCGCACATCTCGTTGATAAGCTTGGTAATGGTGGGGATGCTTAAGTCCAGCACCCTGGCCAGGTCGGGTATAGTGGAACTGCCGTTGTATAGGCAGGTGATGATTTTTTTCTTCAACAGCCCGCTCCGGGTTCCCCTTTCAATCTCTTGGAGTAATTCGTGGTTCATATATTTGCATTTTATACAAAGGTACGGATTCTTTTGCTCAAGTCCGAATGCGGGCTTTTATTTTTTCTGAAATTAACAAATGTAGGAGCCTTTCTACGGGCATAGCCACTTGGGTTGCGGCACCTACCTGAGTCGTACCTGATTCGCTCCTCCTTCGCTCATGCTTCGATGCTATAGAGACGAAGGTGAAGCGAAGCAAACATGATTCGGGCAGGCAGAAGGTATTGACAAGACAGGGCCTTTTCCTTGCCGAGTGGCGGCCTTGTGCATAATCTGCATGGGGAACAAAAAATAAAGCGAAGAAAACTTGTGTTATTTTGAAGGATTTTATTACCTTTGCCGCGCTTTCCGGAAGGAAATGGCGTAAATCAGTTGCGGCAATAGCTCAGTTGGTAGAGCATCAGCTTCCCAAGCTGAGGGTCACGAGTTCGAGCCTCGCTTGCCGCTCTCCTAAAAATCAGGCAGTTACGATGTAATGTAACTGCCTTTTTTCATTTTTCTGTTGCATGTTATTGCGAAATAAGCTACATTTGGGGACATTAAATGACGCGAAAACGGGTCAAATACGAGGTCAAATTTCCCTAAACGGATTATATGATGAAAGCAAAGATAACATTAGATACGCGAAGGTGCAAAAAAGACGGTTCTTTTCCGATAGTGGTAGAGGTGAGAAACAAGGACAAGATAAGAGTATCGACCCCTTATTCTGCCATCCCCGAAAATTGGGAAGGAACACAATTCAATAAGAACGAAAGCAATTTTAAGCGAAAGAACATCATTTTGCAGGACTTATTCAACCGGGCAGAAAGATTCTTGCTGGATTTGGATGAGAAACAGAAATGGATTTCGGACAAAGAAATGCGTATCAAGCTGTCCGCCATCATATCAGGGTGCGAGCCTGAGGATAACCGTACCATGAAATTCATTGATTGCTTGGACGAATTCATTTCCCATAAGGATAAGAAAGGGACATGCACCGTTTACACCACGACGAGGAACAAGATTACGTCATTTGACCCCGATTGCACGTTTGACACCATTAATAAAGATTGGCTGATGCGTTTTGAGCAATGGATGAAAGAAAGTGGAATGAAAATAAACTCCTATGCCATTCACCTGCGGAATATCCGAGCCGTATTCAATTATGCCATCGATGAGGAATATACTACGCTATACCCTTTCCGGAAATTCAAAATCAAGAAGGAAGAAACGCGCAAACGGAGTCTTACCGTCGGGCAACTGCGCACGTTAAGAGACTACCCTTGTGAAGAATACCAACGGAAATATCGGGATATATTTATGCTGATGTTCTACTTGATTGGCATCAACGCCACCGACTTGTTTCAAGCCAAGAAAGCAGATGTAGTAAACGGGCGACTGGAATACAAAAGAGACAAGACAAGCAAGTTGTACTCCATACAGATTCAGCCAGAAGCGCAAGCTATCATAGACAGATATGCCGGAAGCGGAGAATATCTGTTGGACGTAATGGATGAATACAAAAACTATAAGGACTTCCTGCATCGAATGAACATAGGCTTGCAACAGATTGGTGAAGTCCGACGGAAAGGCCGTGGCGGGAAGAAAATCCGCACTCCACTATTCCCAGAACTATCTTCTTACTGGAGCAGGCATACTTGGGCTACCATAGCCGCAGGACTTGACATCCCCAAAGACACCATATCGGAAGCCCTGGGGCATGAACATGGAAGCTCCACAACTTCCATATACATTAATTTCGACCAACAGAAGGTTGACGAGGCTAACAGAAAGGTGATAGACTTCCTACAAACCAACAGTGCTTAATTGACAAAACGAGCACCTCTGATTGGATGCTTTCATGACAGTTGCTCTAAAGTAGGTGAAAATTGCTGACTAATTCACCATTTGAATGCCGCAAACACCTTGTGCTGATCTGTTGCCTATACATTTTCCTTCATCCATTCCGTCACGTCATTCCCTATGGCATAGGTAGCCCACCCAGCTTTTGATACTTTCATTACAAGTATATGGCCTTCATTATTGATAGAAGCAGCGAGATTGCTTCTTATTTCCGTGGCTTTATCTTCAGACCTTACCAGCCATGTATTGTAAACTACTCTTGCCCATTTGGGGTAGGAACGTATACTGGAACTAATCAGTTCATAGTCCCTTTCATGATTGTTCAAAACGAAAGATATTAAATATGTATCCATTCTCGCCTACTCCTTTGATGCCTTAAAATAATAACCTACGATAAAACCCAAAGGTCCTGAAAGAACACCAGAAACAGTGACAAGCATATCTTTATATTCATCTACCGAAAAGCATTTTATCAACCCAATACTGAAAACTAGCCCTATAACAATAAAAAATGCCCATACATACAATCTGGCAATGTATGTTCTTGTGGATTCCTTATTTGAGTCCGAATCAGAATTCTTGTCTGTGTTAACATCCGAAGGAGATCTTTCGGTGTCAACATCTGTGTTTCTTTCTTCTTCTCCCATGCTACTTAAATTTGGATGCAAATTTAAACCATATTTTCAATAGAATGCAATTTAAACGCACATGTTTGAACACATGTTTGAAAGTTTTCTGTTTTAGATCATGAAGGGTATGCTAACAGAGCTATTTGTATAGCGTTGATTTCTCATTTATAACGAATCATTTTTTAATTCCATACCAAACAAGGTAAGTGCTCATATCGATTCGTGTTCCGGCTTATAGAAAAAAACATCACAATATTATTTATTTTGGAAATTCTATTAGTTCAGCTTCCCCCGTCCACTTGTCAACAACAAAAGGCTTGCTGACCACGTATCTTCCATTCTGAATGTACAAGTAGAACAAAATCAAAGCCAACACAGCGATGATGAGTTTCGCGATTCTGTACCAGTTATCTTTCATTCTTTCTTTTTATGAAATAATTTATCCAACCATTTGAACATACTTTTTCTTGCATATAGGACAGCAAGCCCGGCACCAGCCGTAAGGCCTTTCACACCGATGGAATCAGGGTCGAGGAATGTCATTAAGACGGTAGCCATGATTACCATGGCAAGGATGATGCAGATAATCCAAATTAAATAGTAAATTAGTACTTTCATATACCATATTTAATTAAAGAAATCTGATTGAGATATATTATCCATTTGAAGATTTCCATTTTGTACTTTATGCAAAGTAATGGAATAGGCTGGATAACTTATCCCATCATAACTTTTTTCGAAAGTATAGTCAAAAAGGTCGTCTTCTTCTGTCTTTGAAAAAGATACATTTTTCATGAATCCACCTTTTGGGAATGACGAACCATTATTCTTTTCCTTATTCCACGACTTCCCATACATTATCTTTACAATATACTTCCCCTCAGGAATGTACATCAATGTATAAGTAGTCCCTTGCTCTATAAAAACATTCCTTATCACATGGTTTCCCAATGTGCATAATAAAATTACAGCATCATTATTTGAATAATTCAATACTGTCAGTTTGCTCAACGATTCCTTATCGAACATTCCTATTCCGAAATAGTTCTTATAAGGAGAGTTTCCTGTATTAAAATGAGTTTCCGAATAGGTCGGTTTTGTATTGTTTCGTTGAAAATTGACGGTATTATTTTGAGGGATAGCAATTGAATTTGAGGATGTTATAGGGTAACCTTCATCCAACTTTCGTGAAAAGTCTTCGTAACTACCCAAATCATAATGTTGAGAAATAACGTCATAGAAGTTTCTCCGTATAGTTCTATCATCTATTTTAGAGGTGAAAAAATCATAATCACCCAAGTCGTATCCATTCTTTATGAGAGTTTCGTACAAAATCCGTCTTTTACTCTTGTTAGAATCCTGATTTAGTGTGTCGACTGCATTTTGTGTTACAAATTGAGTTCTATCAAATTCTTTTATTGGCGGTATCGAGTCTGTTTCTATCAAAGTTTTCCAAACAATACATATTATGATTGCTACTGCTATAGTTAAACCTATTTTTAGGAAATGCAATGTGCCTTTGTCTATACCCTTAGTATTATCCGCTACTTCTGTTTTGGGAGACACGCCACTGTTTAGTATTTGCGAACAAGCGTATGCCAACTGTATAGTTTCTGGTTGATAAGCTCTGTGTTGTAATTTGGACAGACATCTTAATATTACAGCAGCGACAAGCTTTGTGTCAGGAAGCGAGGCATCCAATCCATCGAATACTCCGTGATCCTTTTGGTATAATTGGAATATTTCATCGTACAAATCTGCATCCAAACAATACATTTGTAGCACAGACTCCATGCTTGGGCATAGCCTATTCCTAATGAGAGAGACTTTCTGCTCTTTTTCTTCAAAGTTCCGTACCTGTTCAGTATTTTCTTTTCCAGCGATCCATTCGTCGTATCTTTTTCTTGTACCAGTATCGGACAATATCTCGTAACCTTTTCGTACATTTTGAAATTCTATAGGATCTCCGCCTCTGTCAGGATGGGTTTCAATCACACGTCTTCGGTATGCAGCCACAATTTCTTCTTTGGTTGCATCGCGCTTTACGCCCAATATCTCATAAAAACTCCTCATTTCCTATTCATCTATTTACTTTCCAATTTTCATCAATGTATCATCTAACAAAGCCTCATATACGGATTCTTTTATTGTTTTCATGGTAGTATTCCTTTTATCTTTTCTAATATATCATCAAATTGATCTTTAACAATCGGATAGTTTGGATGTCTTTCTATGCTTTCAAGCAATGATTTTACATATTCAACATCTTCACAATAAATACTTCCTCTAAAATTTCCTTTTTCATCATATAGAGTTATATCAAACCAATCTTTTAGGTTCTTGAAATTACCCAATCGAAGATTAGTGATAGAATCATACAGCATATTATTTAAACTTTGAAGACAACAATTTAAAGCGGAAGGATAGTTATGATTTATAATGCATATCTGTGCAGATGCAGATGCGTTTAATGCCCGTTGATTATACCTCTCAAGTATTAAAGAATCAACCTCTTGTTGCATTAAGATTATTCTTTGATTCCAATCATTATTAAACTCCTTCCATTCATTTTTAAGTGTAAGTGCATCAAATATGTTCCAACCTAAAATAACAGTAAACAATATTCCTAAAATAGTTACAGAAATATCTCCAAAACCAAATTTTCCTATGGAGAGTGTATATTTCGACAAGTAAACCGAAACAAGGGTTGCTATACATATAACAGCACTAATAATTGAAATAACTATGGATATGTAATCTTTCATGATTCTTATCTAAGTTCAATCTTTATTCAGTACCTGTATGACTTTATCCTTTAATCCCATCTTTATAAACTCATCATCGTCCACGTCAAGCTCCACTATAACTTTAGTAGAACGCCTGCCATATTGATAATAGTTTAATTCACTTTTTAGACGCGCAATCTCCCGATTAGCCTCCTCTATTTCACTAAACTTTATATCAACTTTATTGATTCCATCGAATAAAGTGCCTACAGGTACATTAAGAACCTTAGCCAAAGCTTCTATTGTGCTAATCTTTGCATCCGAGCCAGATAGTACATTATACAGAGTAGTAGGAGTTATTCCGCATGCCTCTGCTATCTGCAACTTATTCATTTTGCTGGATTCAACCAACTCTGACAATAACTTGGTATTCATACTATTATGTATTTATATATAATAAACTTTGCTGAATTAACATTTATTGCATATAATAAAGTTGATATACTATATAATATATTTATCTTTGCACCAACAAAGTTAAACAGAAAAGAATAAAATCAAAATAGCAATGGAAGAAATCAATAAGAAAGAGCAGAAAGACCCGGTAATGCCCTTGCTCAACAAGTTGGCCGTGGGTGAATCCCACACTTATCCATGCACTCGTGCCCATGTGGTGCGGTCTACGATGAACCAAGTGCAATTGGCCACAGGGAAAGTTTTCAAGACACGGCTGGAACGGCCGAACCTGATTATAACAAGAGTGGAATAATGGAATTCATCTTCATCAATGGGAAACCTTGGCCGTGGAACTGCTACTTGTGGAAAGGAAAGGAAGAAAGAAGACTTCCCCTCCGAATGTACCCAAAGGAACTTTACATCTACATCAGACACGAACTATGTAAGGCGTTCCGGTCAGTTCGCAATTCTCTATCCGTGTGGCTTCTCTTGCTACGATGTCTTGAATGCAACCCCTCCAATAATCGCAGCAACAGGACGGGCGAGCCTTTAGGCAAGGACGATAATTGGAACCAAGGGTGATGGTAAACTGAGTGCGCTTGTGGCACATCGGACATTCCAAGGAGCTTAGGTACTCCTCGAGTTTTTGGGCATTAATGCTATTCATATCGCTATCATTTTTTGGTTTGACGACACAAAGATAGCGAAATCCCGGAGAAGAGCGCGAGCGGCCGGATCGAATCGGCCTCCGGGAGCAACAAGTAAACAATTAAAAAACTTAGATATGAAATCGTCAAAAGAAAACAGGTACCCGCAGACGGATCGCGAAATACGCATCTACTGCATAGAAACCGTACAAGACCCATTCTGCGGGTACTCCGATATCTACATCGAACAAGCCCGAAAACTCTACGACTTCATCACCGAGATTCCTCCGGACGTGATGGAAGAATTACAGGAACTGGAAAAGCAATATAATGCAGATGAGCGACTGCTACGACTGTGGTTTATGACGAACCACAACTTGAAATTGCATTTTCCCAAAGGGTACGAATGGTTAAGGAAAGGATTGGAAGAAGGGGACTTGTCTTTGCGGATGTCCTGCTTACGCACACCAGACATGGGCATATTCAGGACACCGCAAGAGATGTTGGAGTGGGTCAAATTCGGGAGGCTTCCCCTCTGCTATCGGAAAGAAGAAAATCCCGAAGTCCCTCATACGAAGGATGAACGACCAGCTTTGGAACCGGGTCACCAACAAAAGTGACACTTGAACCGTCAGGAGTTTTTTCAACGGAAAGGATAGCATTCCGTTCTACAATACGCTTCTCTCTGTTCTTGAAAAGAAGCTCGATAAATACTTTTCCATTCATAATCATTAATCTTTAAAGTTACCGCTACAAAGTTAATGATTTTCCCGCGAAGATATGCCTTCCAAGCCCGGGTGAGCTTACCGGGGCGGGAACAAACGAAAAAACATCTACGCTTATGAAACCAAGAAACTACCCCGCCGCCCTCGTCGGCAGCATCACTTCCGCACTGGCGCTGATGGCCTTGTCGCAACTGCTGTCCCACCACCTGCTGTTTGGCTGGAGCCTGGTTTGCGACCTGGCGGCACTGGCCAGCATCTTTGCCTACTGCGTTTTTGCCGGAAGGATGGACCGCGAACAGGAAGAGCAACAACAAAGAGCAAGAAGGAGGAACTGAGACATGGCACGCACCCGAAACCTGGGCAAGGTAATGCCCATCCCCAAAATATGGCTCAGCAAGAAGGAGCTGGCCGCCTACCTCGGCGTATCCACCCGCTACATCGAGGCCAACATCAACACCAACCCACGTGTGGAAGTCTACCGTCCTACCGGGCGGATAGCCCTCTACAGCAAGGAGAACATAGACCTCGTCATCCGCAGGTCGAAGACATGACCGAGTTTCCCGAAACTCCAACCTTCCCCTTAGCTCAGCGGACAGAGCGGCGCAGGCCCCGACAGCACATTTGCCATGTGTGTCTATTCTTAAGGTAAGACTGAAAGTTTTCAATAGGAGGCAGGCGCAGGCCGCGGGTTCGAATCCCGCAGGGGAAGCAAGACTTATAAAAGGAAGTATCTGAATTGACAGGTTAACCGCAAGGCGCAGGCAAACACGATGCCTCAACCTGCATACATAGCGGGACTGAACAGGATGGCGAAACCAAAACGTAGCCTACGGCCCATGTGGGGCGGGAGCGCGGCTGTTGCAGCGTGTGCCCGGACATGGATGGATCATGGAAAGGTGGAAACAGATGCATTCCCAGTAGTATGTATGACAATAATTGCCCTTCAGTGGACAAACTACAATATAAGCACGCAAGCCGCATAGTTCAGGTGGAAGAACATTTCCGGGTGGCCTCACGCGGGAAAGGTCGCGGGTTCAAGTCCCGCTGCGGCTACAAGATAATTCTTAATTCTTCATTCTTAATTCTTCATTAAACTTATGAGCGACATCATGCTGACCGTCGACGAGCTCCAGAAGCTGCAGCCCGCCGACATCCTGACGTACCCGCCCGTCAGAGACAAGTTCATCCAAATCTGGGACACGCTGTGGGGCGAAGGCACCGGCGAGGCCGCCTACGAGCGCGAACTGAACCACTTCGACCACTGGCTGAAGGACAACGCGCCGACCGTAGCCAAGGTCACCCGCTTCTCCGTGTTCACCACCTTCATCGACCTGGCCGTGTGCGGCCTCTCCGTGGAGCCCGGCGTGCGCGCCCTGTGCTACCTGCAAGGACGCAACATCGCCGTCGGTAAAGATGCCCAAGGGAAAAGCCTGTACGAAGCCCGCCTCACCCTCACCGTATCGGGCTACGGCGAGCTGGTGATGCGCGCCAGGGCAGGGCAGATAAAGTATGCCGACAACCCCGTCATCGTCTACGAGGAAGACAGCTTCTCCTTCTCGGACAACGACGGGCGCAAGTCCGTGAAGTACACCTGCAACCTGCCCCACAAGAGCCGCCACATCGTGGCCTGCTTCATGAAGATAACCCGCACCGACGGCTCGGTGGACTACGCCGTGATGTTCGAGGAAGACTGGACGCGCCTCTCCCAGTTCTCCGCCCGGCAGAACCGCCGCTGGAACAGCCAGGAACGCCAGTGGGAGGAGGGCGACCCCAACCAACTCTACACCTCGCAGAACGGAGGCATCGACCCCGGCTTCCTCATGGCCAAGTGCATAAAGCACGCCTTCAAGACCTACCCCAAGGTGCGCATAGGCCGCGGCACGCAGATGGAGACCGACACCATAGACCAGCCTCCCCGGCAGGACGAAGACCTCTACGGAGTGGGGGAGGGGGAAGCCCCCGCCGCCGACAAGCCGAAGGACGACGACTTCTGCCCGCCGCGCGACCCTTCAGCCGGAGGCGTCACCATCGACCCCGCCGACCGGGACGGGGACGACAGCCCGTGGTAAACCGTCTTGACAAGAACGAGGCAATCGGCTACAAGCCCGTACTTTAACCTCGCTTAGCCGCCGGGTAAGCAAGGCTTAGTCGGCGACTAAGCAGCGTCAAGTCCGTACTTTAACACGGCCTATTCATGCCATGCTGATTATCAACAAGTTACAAAACACTCCAAAGGTTGAGAAAACCATTTACATTATTAGTAGTCAGAATGTAGTAGTCAGAATATAGTAGCCGGTAGTCAGAATAAAGAATGTATTCTACCAATAACTACTAACTACTAACTACCAAATTCTTCATTCTTAATTCTTAATTCTTCATTAAACGATTATGAGCACCGAACTTATCCTACGCGAAGACAACATCCGCCTGGTGATGCAGCAAGCCCCGCAGGCCTGGCGCGACAACCGGCTCTCCCACGACCGCTGCCTCGCCTCGTGCCGCGCCTTGCTGGACACCATCGAGGCCGAAGGCATGAACGACGAGCTGGACCGGCAGGCCGACACCTACCTGCGCAAGAGCCGCAACACCGTCCGCAAGATGAACGAGCAGCGCTCCTCCGTCACCAAGCTGTTCGACGAGATACGCACCCTTTTCACCACCCTCGAGAACGACGTCGACCCCACCCGGAAAGACTCCATCCCCTACCGGCTGCAAGAGCAGCGCAACGCCTACGCCGCCCGCAAGCAGCGCGAGGCCGAAGCCGCCCGCCAGGCCGAGCTGCAACGCCAACACCGGCAGCTGATGCTCGACACCTACCGCCGGGACGTGGAGGCCGACTACCGGCAGACCTTCAACGCCCACCTCAACCGCAAGTACAACCAGCTGGCCGACCTGATGCAGGCCGTCACGCTGGACAACTTCGACCGGCAGGCCGAGCAGATACAAGCCTTCCCCGACAGTCTGCCCGACGACTACGAGCAGCTCCTGCCCTCCGGCATCCGCATCCCCGCCGAGATGGACGTGGCCGAGGCAACAGCCATCCGCAACGAAGTGCTGGCAGGGCTGCTCCCGCAGTTCCGCGAGCAATACAACTTCGAGATTGGCGAAAACAAATCCGCCATCCTCGCCCTCCTGCCCGGCAAGCGGCAAGAGCTGGAAGCCATAGCCCGCTCCTCCGCCGAAGAAGCCGCCAAGCGCTCCGAGGAGCTGAAACGCCGCGAAGCCGAAGAAGCCGCCCGCCGCGAGCAGGAACGCCAACGCCGCGAGCAGGCCGAAGCCGCCCGCCAACAGGTGCAGAAGCAGCAGGCCGAAATGGCCGGCCTCTTCGACCAGGCCAAGGCCGCCGCCCCCGCCTACCAGCCCAAGACGCAGGTCAGGAAGCGCATCGTCGTCACCGACCCGCGCGGCTTCCTCGACATCCTCAACCTGTGGTGGACCACCGAAGGCGTCACCCTCACCGTGGACGAGCTCACCAAGAAGTTCAAAACCCAGCTCACCCTGTGCGAACGCCTGGCCAACGACAAGCAAGACCCGCGCTTCATACAATCCAATTACATACAGTATGAAGACGAAGTAAAAGCCAAGTAAATGAAGAACTAAAAATGAAGAATGAAGAATTGTGGCGCAGCCTGCGTATTAACACGGAAATTCTTCATTCTTCGTTCTTCATTCTTCATTTAAAAAATTCTTCATTCTTCATTAACAATATGGATACCTATTACAACCGCCCCGAAGTCTCCAACAGCGACCTCACCGAGCTGAAAAACCTGCTGCACCCGCACATCCAGTGGGGCGACCGCAAGCAGGCCTTCCGCTTCGGCACGCTGGTAGATGCCCTCATCACCGAGCCGCAGCGCGTCAACCTCTACCGGCGGACGGTGGACGACGTGCCCTACACCGACGACGAGCTACGCCTGGCCAGCGAGATGCACCGCTCCCTCCGCCTCGAAGCAAGAAAAGACCCGCTGCTGCACGTCGTGCTGGAGCGGGCCGAAACGCAGCGGCAGATGGTGAACAGCCGGCAAGGCTTCGAGTACGGCGGCTTCCCCTTCGCCCTCGACACCCGCTGCAAGTGGGACTGGTGGATGCCCTTCGCCGGCTTTGGCGGCGACCTCAAGACCACCTCCGCCGCCTCGCAGCGGGAGTTTGAGGAAGCCATCGACTTCTTCGACTGGGACCGCTCCCGCGCTTGGTACATGGACATTGCCCACAGCAGCCGCGACTTCATCTACGCCATCAGCAAGCGGAACTGCCAAGTGTTCAAGCGCTTCATCGACCGCGACGATGCCACCTACCGCCGTGGCCGCGAGAAGTACGAGGAACTGGCCTTTCAGTACTGGCTCTTCAATTTAAATTAAGAAGACAGAAGTAAGAAGTTAAGAAGTCAAGAAGTTAAGAAGATGGCTATCGGTAATGTTCTATCCTACTTGACTTCTTGACTTCTGTATTCTTGACTTCTAAAATAGGAAAAGTATGAAACAAGGAGAATACAGCTACCAGCCCCACGGACGGCATTTCCGCATCTACCGCTGCATACGGTCGGAAGGCCGCTTCACCCAGTCGACCCCGGTGAACGACGAGCCTTTCTACCGCGACCGCGAGTCAGCCCGCCGCCGCGTCTACGAACTGAACGGCTGGAAATACAAAGAAGCTAATCGCTAACACCTATGAACTCATCACTTAAGATAACTCCCTATCCCTACCAGCAGGAAGGCATCGAGCAAGGCTTGAAGTGGAAGCGCTTCTTCCTGGGCGACGAGCCGGGACTGGGCAAGACGCTGCAAAGCATCGGCATCATCCACGCCGCCCGTGCCTGGCCCTGCCTGGTCATCTGCCCCTCGTCGCTCAAGATAAACTGGCAGCGGGAGGTGGAGAAGTTCACGGATACGAAGGCCGTCATCCTCAGCGACGCCGTGCGCACCACCTGGCCCTACTTGCTGCAGATGAAGATGTTCCAATACGCCGTCTGCAACTACGAGAGCCTGCGCAAGTACTTCGTGTGGGACATCAAAGCCCCTTCTGGTGGTTCTTTCAGATTGAAGGACGTGGTGTTCTGCCCGCAGATACGCCTGTTCCGCTCCGTCATCATCGACGAGAGCCACCGCGTGAAGGACGCCGCGACCCAGCAGGCCAAGTTTGCCAAGGGGCTGACGGCGGGCAAGGAGTACATCATCCTGCTCAGCGGCACGCCCGTGGTGAACCGCCCCGCCGACCTCGTGGCGCAGCTCTCCATCATGGACCGCCTGAAGGACTTCGGCGGGCGCGCCCAGTTCCTGCTGGACTATGCCGGGGGCGAACGCGAGGCCAGCAACCTCGACGAGCTGAGCCGCCGCCTCTACGCCACGTGCCTCCTGCGCCGCGAGAAGCAGAAGGTGCTGACCCAGCTGCCTGCCAAGACCCGCGTGGACCTCTACGTGGACATCGCCAACCGCGACGAGTACGACACCGCCGCCGTCGACCTGGCCCGCTACCTCCGCGAGTACCGCCAATGCCCCGAGCCCGAGATACGCCGCAAGATGCGCATGGAGGCCCTGGTGCGCTTCATGGCCCTGCGCGGCATCGCCGCCCGGGGAAAGGTGGCGCAGGCGGCGGACTTCATCCGCACCGTGACGGACAGCGGCCAGCCCCTCGTCGTCTTCTGCTCGCTGCACGACGTGGTGGACGAGCTGCGCCGGCTGTTCCCCCGCGCCGTCACCGTCACCGGCCGCGACTCCGCCGTGATGAAGCAGGCCGCCGTGGACAGTTTCCAAAATGGAAATACCTGCTTGATCATCTGCTCCATCAAGGCCGCCGGAGTGGGACTCACGCTCACCGCCGCCAGCCGCGTGGCCTTCATCGAGTTCCCCTGGACGTATGCCGACTGCCAGCAGTGCGAAGACCGCTGCCACCGCATCGGCCAGCGCGACAACGTGACGTGCTACTACCTCATAGGCCGCGGCACCATCGACAGCCGCCTGTACCGCATCATCTACGACAAGCGCGCCATTGCCAACCAAGTGATGGCCGCCGATGACGACATCCCCACCTCCGAAGCCTACTTCGACGAGCTGGTAAACGAATTTTTAACATGAATCCTTATGGACACCCCCCGCGACCTCCCCCGCCTCGTCCGCCTCTGCCTCCAGATGGCCGACGTGATAGACCGCTACCAAGCCGCCATGAAGCCCCGCGAGGCCGACAAAGCCAGGCAGGCCAGGCGGCTCATCAAGAAACTACAAAAGAAGATAGACAATGAAACATTATGAAGTAAAAATCCTCCTCGACCGCACCATGGAGAACGGCATGACCAAGAAAGTCACCGAACAGTACATCGTGGCCGACTGCCTCAGCCTCTCCGAGTCCGAAGCCCGCATGGCCCAGTACATCGCGCCCTTCGCCACGGGCGAGTTCGAAGTCACCTCCTCCCGCGTGGCCCCCTACCACGAGATAGTGTACGACAAGTTCGGCATCGTCAGCCAGGCCGATGGCGAAGCCCAAAAGCTGCTCGGGCAGAACCGCAACGCATCCACCGACCCCGACCGCTGGTACCGCGTCAAAGTATCCCTCATCACCCTGGACGAACGCAGCGGTCGCGAACGCCGCACCGCCCTCAACCTGCTGGTCAACGCCTGCAGCGTCAACGCCGCCCACGACCTCACCGTGGAGCACCTGCGGGGAACGATGTCCGACTACGAGATAGGCAACATCGACGAGACCAAGATACTCGACGTGCTGCCCTTCGGCGACACCGAAGGGCAACGAAAGACGTTCAACGACTTCAAAAAGGAAGTCGGCGAACTCGTAGGAAAGATGAAGGAGGACGCGCAATGAACAACACCGACTACATCCCCGACTGGCTTCCGGTCGGACTAAACACAGTAGAGTTTGAAAAAACTATAATCAATGTTCAATGACATTATCGGATTCCTCTTTGGGCTTATCCCCATTTCCCCTCTTATTGTTTTTCTTATACTTGAAATAATAAGAGACGGAAGAAGTAATAAATAATAAGGTGACCAAATAGGCAATATACCATTTTCTGACAGATTCAATATCCATACTATCTGGTGATAACAGGAATTTTGCACCTACGCAAAATACCGGGAAAATTATCATTACGATAGGGATGTCCGATGAAAAGTCTTCAAACACCACATTTACAGCCACCATTATGCCATAAGCCAAATAAGTGGTCAAAACAGAGACGGATATGCTCATTACACATTGCACATAAATATCCATACTCGCATATTGTGGGCTTGACAAATATAGAATTGAAGCTACAATTGGGAATTGTATGGCACAAGCTATTAATAGATTCTTCTGATTTCCAGACAAAATCTTCATAATATCAGATACATCCATTTGATATAAGATTTTAATGTGACACCGCAAAATTAAACAATAATCCGGGCACGCCCGCCACCATACGTAAGATTTTAATGTGACAATTCAAATCCTCGTGCAGACGGCGTGCCCATATATTTTATTAATCAAAATGAAAGAGATTAAACTAACCATCCCCGAAGGATGCAAGACCGTCACCGTGAAAGTGGACGGCGAACAAGTGATAACCGAGTTTGAACCGAAAGGAGGTAAGTGGGAGCCGAAGGACGGCGACGTGGTATATGCCAAATGGAGTGGCAATAGAAGTAGTTACAAGTGGATATTCATCTACAAGGAAACCAACGCTGACCCATATTCATATTGCGATACGTATGCTTATCTCGGCATAGAATGCGACGGGAAACCGATAAGCGAACTTCATTTTTACGAACATTGCAGCTCCCAAGAGCTACTGCGCCCCGCTACCGAGGCCGAGAAGCAACGCCTCTTCGATGCCCTCGCCAAGGAAGGCAAGCGATGGAACGCCGAGAAGAAGTGCATTGAGGACTTGACGAGATGGAGAGCGAAGGAAGAGGAAACCTATTATTACATTGGTGTCGATGCCGAAGTAGAAGATGATTCAGAAAGCGGATGCAAAGGAGACGACGCGTGCTATTCTGTCGGTAATTACTTCAAGACCCGCGAAGCCGCCGAGAAGGTAGCCGAGCAAATCCGTGAAATCTTCAAGAATTCGAAAGCAGAATAAACCCGCGAGGGATACCATGTGATATTTGTCATAATAGAGAACCACAACCCCGCAAGCCCAACCCGAGGTACGCCACAGTGGCACGGTACACGGGAACTGCGGGGAACAACGGCCAATGTTGCGTAATGTGAGAATGGCTGTCACATCCCATGCGGTTGTACAAGATACGGGTTCGACTCCCGCCTGGCCGACATTAAAACAAAATATTCTACACAGATTATGACCTACGAAGAAATGCTCCGGCAATCCCGCCTCCCCTCCATCCGCGCCAAGAGCCGCGATGAAGAGCACCGGCTGCAAGCCGCCTGCGTGCGCTGGTTCCGCGCCAAGTACCCCAAGCACCGCCACCTGCTCTTCGCCGTGCCCAACGGAGGCCGGCGCGACGCCGTCACCGGCTCCCGCCTCAAAGACGAAGGCGTCACCCCCGGCGTGGCCGACCTCATCCTGCTGCTCCCCAGCCGCTTCTACGGCTCCCTCTGCATCGAGATGAAGACACGCACCGGCCGCCAGCAAAACACCCAGCGCCAGTGGCAACAAGCCGTGGAGCAGGCCGGGAACAAATACGTCCTCTGCCGCTCGCTCGACGACTTCATGCACGCCGTAACCAACTACATGAACAGCCTATGAACACCGACATCCAAACCCTCAACGCCGAAGCCCAGGCCATCAGCGCCTACCTGCAAACCACCCTCCAAGGCAGCCCCGAGGAGATACAGCAGCGCATGGCCGACACCATGGTCCACGTGGCCCGCACCGGCGAAATGCTCGCCCAGGCCAAACGCCTGCTGCGCCGCCGCAAGTCCGAAGAGATACAGAACACCATCCTCCGCATCGCCCGCGAAAACTGCCTCTCCGCCAAGGTGCAGAACGCCCTGCTCGACAGCATCGCCGAAGACGAGGCCTTCCTGGTGGACACCCTCGACCGGCTCAACGCCGCCGCCACCCACCAGCTCGACGCGCTGCGCACCCTGCTCAGCTACGAGCGCGAGGGGCTTAGGATGAACAAGACAGGATACTGACACGCACTTTTACAACAACCACACGAACCATGGGACGTAACAAGAAAACGGGGCTGGACTACTTCCCCTTCGACACGGACACCTTCCAGGACATCAAGATACGCAAGCTAATCAAGCGGCAAGGTGGAAAAGCCGTCACGGTATATGCTCTCCTGCTGTGTATTATCTACAAAGACGGGTACTACACGAGGTGGGACGAAGAGTTGCCTTTCATCATCTCGGAACAAACGGGTTTTGAAGAGGCGTATATATCGCAGGTGATTACCGTCTGCCTGTCGCTCGGATTATTCTCCAAAGAACTGTTCGACACGGAAGGCATCCTCACGTCCCGGGGCATACAGGAACGCTACCGCGACATCTGCCGACAGATAAAGCGCAAGTGCGCGTTCGACCACTATTCCCTTATTTCCTCCGGAGAAACGGGCATTTCTTCCGAAGAAATCGGCATTTCCTCCGAAGAAAAGCCGATAAACTCCGTGGAAATCCCACAAAATAAAATAAAAGGAAATAAAAGGGAAGAAAAAGAAAAGAAAATATCCTCCCCCCAAAGCCCCCCGGGGGGCGGAGGAGGCGGACAGGATTTCCTGTCTTCATCCCTGTCACAGCGCGACGGCATGCCCCGCAACCTGGAAGGACTGTGCCAGGCCATGCAACGCCTGGGCATACCACAGAGCCAGCAGGACGAAATCATGCGCCTGTCCAACTACGGCCAGATAGGCCACCCCGTGTGGCAACACCTTGCCCGCTGCCGCGACAGCCAGGGTGCCCGGCTGGAGAAAGACCGCATCCGCCTGCCCGGCAGCTACATCCTCAAGCAGCTGCGCCAAGCCCCGGCCATGCCCCCCGCAGGAAAGGAGGCCCCCGATGATTGACCCCAAGCGATACATCGTGCAGATACAGGACAGCCTGCTGGCCGAGTTCCTCTACCACTGGACCGTGCACGGCAAGCCCTGCCCCCTGCTGTTCCAACGGCCACACACGGACGGCCTCACCGCCATCCGCCTCGAAGTGCGAGACGACGACACCGCCTACTTTCTGGCCGATGCACTGGCCGCCACCGGATGCAAACTTTACGAGAAATGACCCACGCATCACTCTTTTCAGGCATAGGCGGCGCGGAGAAATCAAGTCTTACGGAAACATCATCAAAAGCTATCAACCATGATTACCATAAACGGAAAGACATTCGACGACATACCGGGCAGTTGTGCCACATGCCCGTTCTTCCTGCTTCCCGGCAACGGCATTCAATACGACACGGGATTCTGCACGATTTTCGAGGAGAACCACAAGACGTGGATTAACCCGCCAAGACGCTGCATGAAGCTGTTCCGCAAGGCATTCCGTATGCCGGAAGGGAGCAGGCTTGTGATAGTTGCGGACGAAACCGAGGAAGGAGGCGAGCCGTGAAACGACCCGCGCGCCCCCGTGACATCACCATCACCATCCCCGTCCACTGCCGCGACTGCGCGGGCGCCTCCGACTTCATCGGGAACTCGTGCTACTGCAAGGCGATGGGGAGGAGAACTTGCGCGTGTGAACGGTATGGGCGGGTGTGCAGATTCTTTGTTAAAAAAATAGTCTTTACAAGTTAAAAATCATTCCGCAGGTTTATGTTTTAATCAATTATGCATAACTTTGCAAACCATTAAAACACCAATATATGAATGATATATTCCCTATACGTCTTAGGAATGCAAGGAAAATGAGAGGATTTTCCCAACAAGAACTTAGCGATGCCATGCAAGGATTTGTTTCGTCCAATGCTATAAAAAAGTACGAGAAAGGCGAAATGTTTCCTTCAAGTGACGTTGTCATAAGGCTTGCATCCGCTCTTCAAATAAAGATAGATGATTTATTCCAACCGTTTTCTGTCAAAATAGACATGAGTGATATTAAATACCGCAAAAAGTCTACACTACGAAAAAAGGATATGGAAGCTATAAACCAAATTGCTGCACATCATTTGGAGAAGTATATAGAAGTAGAACGCATGTGCGGAGAGAATAATAACTTTAACAAAAGTTATTTGGACATGGTAGTACACGACGAGAATGACGCAAGGTCTGTAGCATCAAAATTCAGACAAGATTTCAATTTAGGATATGACCCTATCTCCACCCCAATAGAAATACTTGAAAGCGCAGGAGCAAAAATAATAGAAGTGGATGTTACTGAAAAATTCGATGGAGATAATTTTACTACCGATGGAATATTTGTCATTATTCTAAATGAGAATTTCCATTCTGAAAGGAAGAGGCTTTCGCTTTTCCATGAAACTGGGCATAAAGTAATGTCTTTTGCCGATGGGGTGGATGAAGAAAAAATGTGCAATGTGTTTGCCAATGAGGTACTTTTGCCCTCTGAGGTATTCATAAAGATGATAGGTCGCAAAAGAGCAGACGTTTCCTTGGAAGAATTGAAAGATATACAAGCGCAATACGGCATTTCTGTAGAAGCAATGATGATGAAGGCAAGACAACTTGGTATCATATCGGAGAACCGTTACAAGACTTTCTGTATACGCAAGAACGCCAACAAAAATTTTCGGGATAAAGTACAGGAAAGCGTATTCCCAAAAGAAAAAAGCAACCGGTTTAACAGGCTGGTATTCAAATTGCTTGCCAGTGAAGAGATTACCGAATCCAAGTGTGCCTCATTGCTTGGGTGTTCGATAGAAGATGTACGTAACAGATTGATGCTTGTATAATAAAATGGACATAGTTGTAAGCGATACGAATATCTTCATAGACCTTATTGCAGTAGGATTATTGGAACGTTCCTGCGAATTACCAATAAGGATACACACTGTTGATTACGTGATAAATGAGATTACGGATGACAGTCAAAAGGCTATTATAAACAAGCTCGTGAATAATGGGAAAATAATTGTAAAACGGTTTGATTCAGAGGAATTTCTTCGCATTATTGGAATTTATTTTTCCAGAAGCAATAATGTGTCCGTTACAGATTGCTCAGTCTGGTATTATGCCAAACGAAACAGCTTCCGTTTATTGACAGGAGATAATAAACTAAAAAATAGTGCCATTGCAGATGGTGTACAAGTCTCTGGAATATTATATCTTACCGATATGCTTGTTGAACAAAACATTGTAAATGAAAGGGAAATGGCAGATAAACTTGAAGAATTGCTTACTATGAATTCGAGACTTCCCAAAAGGATAATTGATGAACGAATAGCGAAATATAGAGAAGAATAGTTCTAATTTCCCCTAATTTTAATATTGACTATACAGGCGATGCCCCCACCCGGCACCGCCTTTTCCATGCCCGCCCCGCACCCCGGAGCGGGCTTTTTCATACCCCTAAACAGACACAGCCAATGAAACCCAAGAAGACATTAATAGCCCGCGCCGAGGCCAACGGCTCGATAGACCGGCTCAACCAACTGCTTTCAGCCAGCCACATCCTCCTCTGCGAGGCCAACTCCCTTGCCGAAGAAGCCGCCGACCTCATGGCGCGGAACGGCCTCATGCTCGGCCAGCTCAGGCAACTGCACAACCAGTTCACCCGCTCGGCCGACCGCTACTTCCGCGAGTTCGCCACCATGGTCACCACCGAGCGGCAGAAGATGGACATGTTCCACGACATGGACGGCTTCGACCAATACTTCCGCCGCTGGGCCAAGCTGCCACGGGATTGGGCGCCGAACGAAATAATCTGACAAAAACGGCCAAGCGGCGCTTAAACGCCGTCCAAGCCCCGTTAAGACGGCGACTAAGCGACGTTAAACCCCGGACTTAACGACGTTAAACCCCGGGTTTAATGAAGCCCGTCCGCGCACTACTGATTATCAGCAACTTACAAAATTAGCCGACAATTAAGAAAACTATAAACAAAACAACCATTATGGAACAGAAGAAAATGCAAATCCCCGACGGCTACGCCTTCTACCGCGTGGAAGGCCGCGAAGCATGGTGGCAGCGGCTGGGGTGGCAGCCGGATTGGACGGACGTGGCCACGAAGAAGTATTGCCTGTTCAACAACAAGGGCAAGATAGACCGTTTTGAGTCGTTCAGCACCGGTTGTGTACTTGCGTTCCCGGCGGAGGATGTGCGCGAGCAATTCTTGGAGGCATTCGGGGATTTAATTGAGGAGGCGAAGGAGTTGATATGAATTGGAGGAATGATTATGGAACGGAAGATAGGCGAGATATTTGAGTGTGGAGGTGAGTGGTATCAGTGTGTGGAAAGCATAGCCTATTGCCCCGATTGTGCTTTTTCTAAGAAAGCATGTCCTCATTCGACATTAGTCTTGTGCGATGCCATAAGGCGCAAAGACAAGAAGAATGTCATTTTCAAGAAGCTCGAAAAGGTTGGAGAACCCATTACAATAAATGGGACTTTGGTGCAGAAAATGAAAACACCAGTAGCCATTGGATGCGAGCAATGCGTTCTGAACAATAAAGGATGCTCTATCATCTACGAAAAATGCTTTAGCAACGAGTTATATGTAATCAAACAAAGCCAAGAAGATATGGAAGAAAAGGAATTGAACTTGAAAGAATTTAATTTGGAAGCCGCCAAGTCAGGCAAGCCAGTCTGCACACGTGACGGACGCAAGGCGAGGATTGTTTGCTTTGATGCAAAAGGTGACCAGCCAATTATTGCCCTCGTAGAAGCTAAAGGAAATAAAGATGCTTTAATTGAGAAGGTTGAAAGATACTTTATCAATGGGCATTCAGTTTTTGAAGTTAGAGAAACTAATAATGACCTTATGATGCTCCCCGAAAAGAAGGAGGGGTGGGTGAATGTGTATAAAGGTGGATTACTTGATACAAAATCCTATAATACGAAAAAAGAGGCTTTCGATAAAGCAAGTCCTAAAGATTATATAGACACAGTAAAGATTGAGTGGTATGGATAAGCAAGTATTGGATATAGAGCAGATGCAGCAC
Source organism: uncultured Bacteroides sp. (assembly GCA_949288715.1). GTDB lineage: Bacteria > Bacteroidota > Bacteroidia > Bacteroidales > Bacteroidaceae > Bacteroides. The sequence continues at coordinate 47,293 of CASELH010000007.1, forward strand.
CTGCAAGAGTTGGGGTCGGACACAGGCAATGCAAGTATGTTGTATTGCAGGCTTTATGATGAATTTCATGATGAACGTTATATTCTTGTGGAAAGCAAACATAAATTTAACAAGGAGGAAAATGCGATAATACTTGACGGCATAAGAAACTCGGTTATTTATTGCAAGAAAATTACTCCAGTCTACACCTTGCAGGACGTGCTGGAGTTGTTGCCGACCAAATTAGGTGCTAATGGTAAATTGCACATAACACGCGACATTTTCACAAACAAATGGACGGTAGAATATTTTGAGGGTGCAACTCTTGGACGTGTATTCTTTGAAAGTGAAAATTTGATAGATGCGGCTTATGAGATGTTGTGTTTGCTTATCGAGAAAGAATATATAAAAACTGACAAGGAGGAGAAGAAATGAAAAAGAGACTGAGAAAAACGGGTGAGATAGTAGATGTTATAGTTTATGGCACTCCGTGTGGGGCTGAAAGAGATAAGGATGACTATGTAAGCTATATAGATAGTAAAGGAATTGAACATCATTCAGAACGTGGATTGAATATTTATTGGGACTTTGAGGACGTAGGGGAAGAACTTACCAAGGAGATTGATTGGGAGCAAGTGAGGATAAGGGCTGCAATAGAAGCATTAAAAGGATTTGCCGCCAACCCACACGACCAAGCAGCTAATGCACCCGTTCAGAAGTTATCAGAATGGAGCGTACAAGCTGCCGATGCCCTAATCGCAGAGTTGAAGAAAGGAGGGAAAGATGCGTGAAATAGTTTTTAGAGGCAAAAGCACGCATTCCGATGAATGGTGTTTCGGCAATCTTGTCGATTACGGAGACGGAGAAGTGGAAATACAAGGCTTTGATGTGTTCCGTGAGGGCATAGATGATTGGAAGGAAATCAAGGTTGACTCGAAAACAGTCGGCCAGTTCACAGGATTGCTTGACGCAAATGGCAAGGAAATATACGAGGGTGATATAATTAAATCTCCGAGTAAAAATATACGCCATTTCATAAATTACAACGAAAGCCGTGGCGCATTTACGGCAACTCTGATAAATAAGTATATGAATGATGACTGTGGATTGAAAACAGAATGCAATGTAGAACAAGATTGGCTGTGTAGAACAAAAAAAACGGTGGTTGGAAACATCCACGACAACCCCGAATTGCTGAGAGGAGGCAAAGATGCGTGAGATTAAATTTCGAGGCAAGCCTATTCAAGGCAAACTGCCAAACGGAGAAGTATTGACTGGCGATTTTATATATGGCCATTTGGTTATTACAAGTACTGAATATCACATATTGTCTCCTGATGGTAAAGTGTTCAAGAATTACAACGTAGCTCCCGAAACCGTTGGTCAGTTTACTGGATTGCAAGATTCCGATGGTGTGGATGTGTACGAGGGCGACATTCTCAAAAACGAATGGGGTATTCATGTAGTCCAATATCGAAAAGGAGAATTTGAGGCTTATCAAGATGATATGGGGAAATGCTGGGATGGCTATATGCCTTTGTATAGGGTATGTAATGAGTTCAGGACATGTCACATAGTCGGTAACATCCACGACCAAAAGCTGGAGGACTTCAAATGATTTTGCAACAGAAGTTTGATTTTAACGAATAACGAATGGAAATAGGACTAATAGCAGTTGACAGCAAGCATCCCAACTTAGCTTTGATGAAAATATCAAGGTATCACAAGCAAAAGGGTGATTACGTTGGTTGGTACAACGGCATAAGCCACTACGACAAGGTATATGCCGCCAAGGTATTCACGTTTACGCCTGACTACGGGTATTTCATCAATGCCGATAAGGTGGAGAAAGGCGGGACGGGGTACGACCTTCACAAAGTACTGCCTGAAGAAATAGACAGCTTGCAGCCAGACTATTCTATATATACGCAAATCAACCTAAAGACTGCCTACGGATTCCTTACAAGAGGATGCCCGAACAAGTGCAAGTGGTGTGTCGTGCCGCAGAAAGAGGGGAATATTCACCCGTATATGGATGTGGACGATATAGCTATTGACGGGCGCACAGACTTAGTGCTTATGGATAACAACATACTGGCATCGGATTACGGGCTGGGACAGATAGAGAAGATTGTGGAGCGTAAATATAGGGTGGATTTCAATCAAGCGTTAGACGCGAGGCTGGTAACTGATGATGTGGCTAAATTGCTTGCAAAGGTGCGTTGGTTGAGCCATATCCGTTTCGGATGCGACACACATAAGCAGGTTGTTGAGTGCGAGAAGGCAATGGCGTTGATTGATTCCTATCGAGATACCCCGATGCACTATCTTCTGTACACGATAATAATTGGTAATATAGGCGAGTGCTATGAGCGTGTTTCACATTTCCGGGGAAACAATAGAGTGCGCATAGTTGCACAGCCATATAGGGATTTTAACAATCCAAAGCAAGTGATACCGCAATGGCAGAAGGATATGGCGCATTGGGCTAACAAGCACCAGATTTATGCCTGTTGCGACTTCAAGGACTTTGAACCGAGAAAGGGATTTAAGTGTAAACAATACTTTAACGAATGAAGATATGAACAGAAAAACGATTGAAAAGGCGGCGCACAAATATGCCGAAAGCATACCGCAAAGCGATGAGCGGAAAGAGTACAGCCGTGAGGACTTCATCGCGGGTGTAGAATGGCACATAAACTCCGTGTGGCACCCAACAAATGAACTTCCCAAATATAGTGGTTATTTAGCCGCATTAATGAATAACGGCCTTATGGAAACTATACATTATACCGTTGGTATTGGATTTTGCAAAACACAATTAAAAGGATATGCTTTATGGTCATACGTAGATGACCTTCTTCCCTACAGAAAGGAGGACAAACAATGATACAGGAAGTGACGATGTACCAAGCCGTGTGCGACGGATGCGGACGCCCATGCGCAGGAATATCAGGCATCGTAGCATGGGAAACTCCCGAATCAGCACGCATCGTGGCTTGGGAATCCGGCTGGATGTCCGTCAACCACCGCCTCTACTGCCCCGACTGCGTGGAGTACGACGAAGAAACTGATAGTTACAAACCGAAAAAGAAAGAATGATATGAAACAGTTAAAAGCCCAAGTATATACAGACAGCGACTTTCCCCACCACCTGTTCATCCGCTTCCATAACGGACGGATAGCCTGCGCGAGGCTTATCAGCCGCAGCCTGCACAAGGACAGGGGAATCTGGCACTATTACCTGACCAAGAAGAGCGGAGTAAAATGCGCCATTTCCGAGGCGAGGATAGAGTGCGCCATCGAGACGCACCGCGAGATAGCCGACATACGCTATATATCCAAGAATAAGGCGTACCGCGCAAAGAAAAACGCCCTTTTGCTCGGCCTTATCCGGGCAAAGAAAGAGCTTGCCGAGGAACACCCGAAGATAGACATAGACAGGTATATCGACGATGCCTATATCCGCATTCTGGAGAACGGATTCATACCGTCCGACTACACCGAACTGAAAGACTTTATCCTCAAGAATCTGCTGGCGGTGAAAATCGAGAAGGAGCGCAAGAACATACCCTTTGACGACGTGGCCTACTTTATGTCCGACAGTGAAGAAGAGGAAGATAACCAAGAAAACGACAAACCGAAAAAGAAAGAATAATATGATTACCGAACAATATGTTTCGTTTGAAACTGCAAAGATGCTGAAAGAAGCGGGATTTGACGTGCCAACAAGAGGTCTATGGAGAACAAACCGCACGGGAGAAACAAAATTCGTTGAGTACGACCGCAAGCAGACAACGGATGACCTATCCTTGAACTCATCGGACGGATTCCAATACGAATACTTAGCCCCCACGCAGTCCTTGGCCGCGAGATGGCTGCGCGAAGTGCATAACATAGACGTGGTAATCATTCCGAGCGAAGATGGAGGTTACGCTTATGATATTCTTGTCAGGAAACGACATATCGCATCCAGCATTCCGTTGAAAGAAAGTTATGAAAATGTGTTGGAATATGGATTATTTATGGCGGTTAAGCTGATTAAAGAGTGAACGAAAATACAGAAACCGGAGATTTTTATATACAAAAATACATTCAAATTATATAATAGACACAGACTATGTACATCCAACTCAAAAACTCCCCGTCGGCACCGGTGCTCATCAGCCGGCGGTTGTTCAAGGCCATGGACTTCAAGGGGCCGGCGCCTTGGTTTGTCATCGTCACCCGGATTAAGGGGACGGACGAGTTTGCCCTGGTGCCCGCGGGCAGGGCGGATACCTTCCGCACGCAGTGCTGCATGGTGCTGCCCCAGGGGGGAGGGGACCGCCGCACGCCGGCATCCTTCCGCTGGACCATCCCGTCCCTGGAGTATTTCCTGGGCGTGACGGGGCTGCGCGTGGTGACGACGAAGATTCTGAAAGTGAAACCCTTTGAAGCGGGAGGAGGTAGAAGATGTTTCCGGATACTTTGCAACGGCTGAACCCGGTGAAGGCCGACATCGTGGTGCACCGCTCGGGGCGCATCGACATCCGCTCAGGCGCCTCGCTGCGCATGGGGCTGGATGGGGACAGCCGCGTGTCGTTTTTCGTGGACGGCGAGCAGAACCTCTACATCGGCAAGGATCCGGGCGGACTGCGGCCGGTGTCGCGCCACGGCAGTTCGTTCTTCCGCTTCTACTCCGCCGTGACGGCCCGCAGGATTCTGGCGCTGCCCGACGTGCCCCGGGGGCTGGCGCGTGCCGGCTTCCGCATCGGCGAGCCGGAGCCGGGGGGAGTAGGGGAGATGTTTCCCGTCATCACCCGGAGGGCCATTGTAAATGAAGAATGAAGAACGAAGAATCCTTTAAATGAAGAATGAAGAATCGCCGCTGCGCGGCAAAATGAAGAATTTCCGTCAGTCCGGAGGCTGCGCCACAATTCTTCATTCTTCGTTCTTCATTCTTCATTTTTTTACGCGTTTTCCTGCTCGTCTTCCGATTGCAGGGACGCGGCTTCGGCGGAGGCTGCTTCGAGCGCGGCCACCCGGTCTTCCAGCTCTTCTATCTTGGCGAAGGCGTGGATTTCGTCTCTGATTTTTTCTGCCATGTCCTTTAAGTTTTAAGTTTTAAGTGTTAGTGATTAAGTTAAGTGTTAGGTGTGAGGTATTAGTGATTAAGTAGGAGCGATTGGCATGCCCACTTAATACCTCATCACTAATACCTAATACTTAACCAAGTTGGTGGTCGCCGTCGTCCTCGCCGGTGCCGGGGGTGGTGGTGTCTTCTTCCTCTTCGGCCTTGCCGTCGTAGGGCAGCCACTCGATGCCGCTGGGGACGAGGGCGCGGGTGGGCGTCGAGCCCTTGGTGGCCGCACCTTCGCGGGCGGGGATGAAGCTGACGCGCACGGCTTTGAGCTGCTTCTGGAAGTCGAACTCTTCGCGCGTCTTCACGCCCGTGGTGTCCAGCGTGAGGCGGAAGGTGCCGAGGCCTTCCAGCTTTACCGATTTGCCTTGCTCCAGGTAGTCGGCCATCACGCCGGGCAGCTCGGCCATCACGGCGGCCACGTCGGCGCGGGAGACGGTTGAGATTTTTGCCAGTCGGTCGGCAATCGTCTTGGTGTCGATGGGCTTGCCCACCGTTACGGCTTGGGGGTAGTACACACCCAAGCGTTCATTGAATTATTCTTTGTAAAAAGCCATAGTTTTTAAGGGTTTTAAGTTGCCCGTGACAAGTGGCTACCTTGTGCCTCACAAGTGGCTACCTTGTGCGCCTCAAGTGGCTACCTTGTCAAAGGCGGGGTTAAACATTCATTTTTTAATTCTCAATTCTCAATTCTCAATTTATCTAAGTTTGTTTCTCCACTTCCGCGTCAGCCCTACCGATGCCGCGCTGAGCGACTGCCGGGCATCCATCTCCCCCGCCACCAGGAGGCGGAAGTAGCGGTAGGGCGAGCCTTGCAGGCGGGAGAGGCGGCGGCCCGCGGCGCTGCCTATGGGCACGTAGCGCGCGCCGTCGTGGCTGGCGAAGACGACGACCGCCCCTTCCCTGGCCGCAAGCTGCCCGCGCAGCAGGACGGCGTTCACCGTCTTCAACGCCACATCGCCAAGTTTAAGCGGACGAGTCAACAACAAGGTCTTTACCTGTCGCGTGTCGTCAAAGTCTTGCTTAGTGGAAATGTTTATCACCGCTCCGTCGTCCATCTGCACATAGCAACCGGGATAGTCTGTCACTGCCTGCATGATACCTGCCGTCATCGTGGCCCAGGTGCGGGAGTTCAATGAATAAACCCACGCAATCTTTTTATCAGGTATAAAGAACACCAGCTTCGCGTTGGGGTAGTCGTAGGCCACGCGGCACAGTTGGAAGAAGTCCTTCGCCGCCCCCATCTGCCCCAGCTCCTCCGTCAGCCCCTCTTTGGAGAGAATGTCACTGAGCCGCTCCACGGTTTGTGGGGAGAACGACGGCCCGTCCAGCTCGGCCGAGAGCATGTCCACCCGGCTGCCGTCGGCCACCATCACGCCCTTGTCGGACACGAAGACTACCGCCCCGTCGGTCTGCGTGATGCTCTGCGGGTTGCTGCACACGTCGCGGCTGATGGGCTGGCGCACGGAGTACAGCCCCTCCTGGGACACCTCCATGGCCCAGATGCCGTCCGTGGCAAAGACCAGCAGGGGGAATTGCCCGAACTGCCCTTGGCTCAGTGCCCGCGTGGTGCTGGAGATGCCCGTTATCTGGCCCGTGCCCACGGTGTTGATGCCGCCCAGGGGGAAGTAGAAGGGGTTGGCTGCCTGGGAGGTGTAGATTTTGTTGGGCTCGCGTATGGTGTCGTCCGTCCCGGTGGGCAGGTCGGGCTGCGTGTCGCTGAAGGCTATGTAGCCCCGGGTGTAGTAGTAAGCCCCGTTCAGTCCGGTGTGCTCGGTCAGTGTCAGGTCGGCCCACTGCTTCACGCTGTCCCTCTCGCGCTCTATCACCATGCGGTAGGCGTTCGGGTTGGGGTAGTACACCCACCAGGCCAGCTCGCCTAATGTGCTCGGCTCGCTCTGGGCCTGCACCGTGCTCAGTCCGGACTTTATGAATACCGTGGCGCGGTAGCTGTAGAGCGTGGCCTCGTCCGATTGCTCCGGGGCGTCGACGTAGGTCACCAGCTGCTTCACCGGCGGCACGAACGGCTTGCGCCCCACGTTGCTCAGGTTCAGGCGGCTGTTGTACACAAAGGCGCTCCCGGCCGAAAGCACGTCGTGCGAGCAGTAGTCGTCGGGCAGCGTCTCCTGCGTGCCCAGGTTTTGCAGCACGTTGCCGTCTATGTCCAGGTAGCCTTTCTCCTCCACCTCGTCGGGGGCTATGGACTTCACCTTCCAGAACACCGACGTGCCCTTCACCCGCTCGGCAAACGCCTCGTCGCCCAGGCGGGGCGGGAACACGACCGGTATGGCGCCCGACACCGGACTGCCCGTGTAGGCATGGACCCCCTCCGGGCTCAGCGTCAGGTATCCGCCGCCGAAGTCGTAGCGCAGGTTTGTTTGCCCCGGCGCCGCGCCGTAGGACAATGACCAACCCCGGGGCGTGTCCACCAGCTCCTGTATGGGGTCGGACACGAAGATGTCCACCCCCAGTATGATGTCCTTCCACTCGCCCAGTGCCTCGATGACTTCCCGGCTGGCCCAGTAGTGCATCGTGGCCGAGTAGAACTTTACCGTCGCCTTGAAGCTTTTCAGCACGCCCCCTCCGCTTTCCTCCGTGCGGTCGAAAATAGGCATGGCCGGGAAGCGGCGCGTGTTGGGCAGCATCAGCACGGGGGGCGACTGCATGGTGTATCCGCTTATCGTGTTGTAGGCATACCTCACGAGGAAGGGGTGGACAAACCGTCCCTCGTCCTTCGCGTCGCTCACCATCTTGTTTATTGTGCCGATGACCTGGCTGTATATCTGCTCCGACGATTCGTCCGGAATCACCACGATGGCATCGGGCCCGTACTGGTTGAAGTCTATTTCGTTGGTCGAGAAGTCCACCGCTATTTCAGCCTCGTTCTCCTCCCCCTCCAGGCCGAAGTTCATGCCCAGCTCCGGCAGCTTGTTGCCCAGATACTTGTAGTCGTCGTCCTTGAACAGAATGTAGTGTATGCTGTCCGCTGCCAGCACGATGATGGTGTTTCCTATGGATTGTATCTGATTGATTTCGGTGTCCGTGCCGATGTCGTAGGCGAAGCCGTAGTCCGTCCGCACGCCGTCGTCCATCCGGAAGGCCTTCAGCAGCCCGGCGGAGGTGGTGTAGAGGTAGTTCTTGTATCCGGACAACGAATGCACGTACACCAGCCTCTCGCCTTCCGCCATGCTGAACTGCGCCCGGGGCAGCACGATGGGGCGCATGGCCCCGTTCTGCTGGATGAGGTTGTGCGACAGGCTCAGCTCCCCGTCCCTGCAGTCCAGGTCGGAGGTGGCTTGCGTGATGCCGGTGTAGGTGATGTTCAGTTCTTCCACGTCAGTAGTAGTGTTTAGTGTTTAGTGATTAGTGGTTAGTGCGCATTAATCACTAATCACTACCTCGTTAATCGTTCAGTAAAGTTTGTTGGCCGGTCGGCGGACGGGGGCGGTGCGCAGCTCCAGCACATGCTTGATGCGCTCCAGCTCGTTGTCGGCGCGGACCAGGTATTGCGCCGCCTCTTGCGGGGCGGTCTTCTCGAAGATGGCATACAGGCAGTAGTCCACCACATGGGCGTGCATCAGCTGGGTCAGCGTGGTGGTGGCTCCGTAGTTCCAATGGCCCGGCATGCGCAGCACCAGCACGCAGTCGCCTTCGGGGCTTTCCAGGCGGTTGTCGTCCAGCAGGCGGCCGGTGGTGAGGTAGCGGGCGCACTGTTGGCGCAGGTTGGCCAGCCCCAGTGCCATGGCGCGGGCCACGACGTAGCGGTCTGCCCCTTCTTCCGGCGTCTGCACGTCGGCGGCCAGTTCTTCCTGCCCGGGGGTGGAGAGCCTGCGGCCGGTGAGGTGGGCGGCGCTCGTCACGTCGGCCATTACCTCACCACGGTTCAATACAATGGTCACATCCTTCATATTGCGTCAATGTTAATCGGTCATTTCCTTTGCGTGTCATGCCTCGCACCGGCTCCGTGCGGTAGGCCAACTTCAGGCGGAGGGCTTCGGCGTAGGCCTTGGCTTCGTCGGCATACTTGGGGGCGCGGTCGGCGGCCTGCACGGACAGCCATCCGGCCAATACGTGGGAGGCCATCATCATCTTCAGGTCGGTGGCGATGCTGCCCATGAGCGAGCGGTCGAATCGGCGGGGCAGGTGCAGGGACAGCGTCAGCCTTTCGTTGGGGTTGTGCCCGTATAGCTGATGTTCCGCCGTTTCGCCCCGCAGGTAGCGTTTCAGCAGCTGCACGGCCATCGAGCAGGCTTCTATCCAGTACGTGTCCAGGAATCCGCCTTCGTACTGCGTGGCCCACAGCCGCTCGAAGTCGTCGGGCAGGGTAGAGGCTTCCAGCGAAGAGCGCTTCTCCACCTCCTTGAACACTTCTCGTTTTTCGATAGACAGGGTTTCCATGCGTCGTTCTTTTTCCGGCAAAGTAGGGGAAAACGGGGCGGGGGGCGGCTATATTTTATGCCAATTGGCAAGTACATGTAACAACAAAAAAGGAGGACGTGCCTGCGTCCTCCTTCATTGTGTTTCCAGCTTTGTGCTCTTACCATAAAGCTACCTTTCCGCCTGTCCCCAAATCAAGAGAGGCGGAGCCAAATCCCAAAGCCTTGAAAACTTTGCTCATGGTAGGGAGCGTTATTATACACTTGCCGCTTTCAAGTTTGGATATTTGCGACTTCTTTACACCTACTTTAGCCCCTAACTCCTCCTGTGTGAGGTTTTGTTTGAGCCTTTCAGCCTTGATAGCCTCTCCGACAAAGTAAGCTTGTATGTCTTCTTTGAGCTGTGCTTCCATCGCGTCACGTTCTGGAGTGCCTATTGGCCCCCAAAGCTCATCTTTCATGTCGTCCGCTGGTGTGAAATTCATTTTTGCCATACCTTTATTCTTTATCGTTGAAATATTCCTGTCTTATTCTCTCCGCCTTTTCTATCTCCTTTTTAGGCGTCTTCTGTGTCTTTTTTACTATCCCGTGGGTTACCATTACCAATGCCTTTATTTCATTGTCCCAAAAAGCAAACAGGCGGTAACAAATGCCATTGAAAAGCGTCCGTAACTCCCATATCTCGGAGTTCTCCAACTTCTTAAAGAGTTCCTTATCCATGACACCGCCCTCAACCTTGAAGATATTGTAGTATATCTTTTGTTGAGCCTTAAAGGGCTGTAACCTTATAAAGGCTTTCGCCTCATCGCTTAGTACTATCGTTATAGGCTGTCCGTTCATATTTTATCACACCTGCAAAGGTACTATATTGTTTCCAAATTAGCAAACAATATCATTTCTATCTACTTTAGATAAGTTACTCCCTTCTACCTGTGGATTCGGAGTGTCATTAGCTTACTCTTCTCAACTTATATATCAGATATCCTATAGCTATCAGCGCCACCGCAATCATGCAGCCTATGGCCGCCCCGCCCACATCCAGCTTGAACTGCTGCCACCGGCTCAGTTCCTTCTCCACCTCCACCACCTGCGGCTTCGTGATGGTGACATAGCGGTCTATGAAGTAGGGCACTTTGACTTGCGTCGTGGCCAGGGGCCAGATGCCGAGCGTGTGCCGCAGCATGCCTCCCGTCCACTCCGCCCGGCTATAGGCGTAGGGATTGGAGAGGAAGGAAGCCGTGTCCCGCGTGGCTACGCTGTCCCGGTAGGGCACCAGGCGCACGTCCAGCAATGTGTCGTGCACCACCGTGCTGTCCACCCGCACTGTTTCAACAGGAACATACCGCACGCCCCGACACGAAGCTATGGCCGACGTCAGCAAAATGATAAGCACCGCTATCCAGCCTCCGTATGTGCGTATCGGTTTCATGTTCATGCTTGGAAGATTTCACGGTCTAACCTGTCCTTGTCGTAGGCCACGTGTATCCATGCCCCGCCGCCTTCCCAGCCCAATTCTGTAAAAGGAAGGTTATTTCTGATGTATTCAAACAGCTTGCGGTTCTCCTCCGCGTCGTGCACGTCGATGTCCGCCGCCATGCCCCGCACGTGGAAGCTGCCCTGCACGCCGCCCACTGCCTTGTTCAACTCCGCGCAGCGGTAGCCGCTATTCACATAGATAGGTTTTCCATACCATTCCCGAAGCGGGTCGAGCACATGGTCTATGAGGGCTTGAAGGTTCGGGAGCAACGCTCTCGGCAAGCGGTTGTCTATTCCTCGGCGAGAGGCCGTCTCGCTCTTGCAAAGCTCTGCAATGGTGAAATACTTGCTCATATCATCATTTATTTAGTTGGATTGTCTTTCTCTATCACGCCTTGGAAGTCCTCCTTCGCCCCGCCCACGGCCTTGCCGAGCAGCGCGACCGTCAGCGCTTTCACATTCAGGTTATACCCCTTTGGTTTGAGTATGTTGCTGACGATGGACAGGAACTCGATGCCGCACACCAGCAGGCACGCCCAGCGGTCGATGGCATAGTCGTTGCCCGCCGCCACGTTGACCATGCACACCATGCAGACGAAGGAGAAGTACGTCACCATCTTTCCCATCGTCCGGCGCACGGCGCGGCTCACGCGGACTTCTTCCCTCATCAGCATGCTTTTCCGCACGCCGAAACACAAGTCGCACACGATGACCGCGCCCGTCGTGATGAGCCACGGCACCATGTGCGACAAACTTTCCTGAACGAAGGCAGTGGCCAAAGCGGCAAACCCGCTGGACACGCCTTGGGTGATTGTGTCTTTTATCATATCCGGCTTTTTGCGCCAAAGGTAGGAGGGGCAGGCTGGAAGGCGGGTATATAAAATGACAATTCCGGGAAATACGGGTAGGTAAAAAGAAAAAGCGAGGCATCAATTTGCCCCGCTTCCATGCTTAATGTGACCGTATGGCCGCTCACTTATCTCCATAATGCCCTTTGAGTGAAATCACAAAGACAGTCACGATTTCTTGCTCTATCTTGTATATAAGGCGTGAGCCTTTGTCTATCCTACGGCTCCAATAGCCTTGCAGGTTTCCTTTCAGTTGTTCCACCTGCCCGGTACCGGTTTCAGGATGCTGCTGCAATTCCTCGAAAAGGGAAACTATCTTTTGAAGGATTTTCTTCTGCCCGGATTTCCTCCATTCCTTCAGATGCTGCTCCGCCTTGGGTGTCAAGACCAATTCATAACTCATACGCCCAAAATGCTTTTGATGTCATCCATGGAATACTCTTTTCCCTTTCCGGCTTTCATGTCGGCTATGCCTTGCTGCACTTCCTTCATGTTTTCCGGGTCGTTGAACCATTCATCGCCTGAGGGTGATGGATTTTCGTTTACTTCCACGGAAATACTGTTGGCTTTCGAGATAAGCAGATTTTCAATATAGGCTTTCAAACTTTTTCCTTGTGCCACAGCCATTAATGACAATTTTCGCAACGTGTCTTCCGGAAGGTCTATGTTCTTCCTCTTCAATACCATATCCATACCTTTATTGCTTTGGTTAGAGCACAAAGGTATAAAATATATCTGATGTATATAATATATTACCTTAAATATTTCACCCAGGCAAAGTACACCGCATTCTCATTATAGTTCGCGTTCCTTTCATTGGCATACGCTTCCTGCTCGAACGATACTGCCCGATAGGCTTTATTCCCGTCGTGCAAGATACAGAGCCGTATCAAGTACTCCACCCCGTACCATAAGTAATACACCAATGGAACAGCCAGTAGCCACCATGCACTCACACCCCATGCCAATACAGCCACCAGCAACAGCAGCCCTGTGAGCAGCGTCATCTCCGTCCATTGCCTGGCGTGGGTGCATTCATGGTTGCGCACATACTGCGGCACTTCCGATTCCTTCAACTTGGTAAAGACCCACGGACCTACCGTTATCGTCTCGCAGTAGCTGAAGAACAACAAGATTTCGGCTATCCAGCTTTCGTAATAGATGCGTTTCATAAAATCATCCTCCTTTATAATCTAAGTTTCTTGTTCCAATACTGTAATACGTGCATATCCGTTTCCGCTATGGCCGGTTTCGTTTCCTCCGGACGGAGATGGAAATGAAGTTGCACCATCTTTAGTGCTTCCACTGTCTAATTGGATGCCGGTATATCCGCTTGGGCGATAAGAAGCATTGGCGGCAGTGTTTACAAACCCGCTTCCACCTCCGCTGTAATTGACGTATGCGGTGGAAGTATCCGAACGACCTGTACCACCACCATACCAACCGCCACCGCCTGCACCGGCTGCATATCGGTAATTAGTTACCGTTTGGTTGGCTCCGAGTCCGAAATCTCCACCACTTCCGGCAGCGCTTTGTGTGCCCGGATATTGGCCTTTTCCGGATGTACCTCCGCCTTGTTGGGAAGAGTTAGAGGTGCCGGAGGAGGTGTCAGTAGATTCAACGGGAGTGCCAACTGTTACTGAACATGCAGCAAACCCCATTCCATTCCTATATACCAACATTCTTAAAGATATTCCACTAGTAGGAACTGTGTAGTTATTGGCTTGTCCTTGGTATGCTCCATTCTTATAAATTTCAAAAACAGCTCGTTCAGTATTTACTCCCGCAGATATAGAATAACTATTCCCTACAGTAACACTTATATTCATTGCCCAGAAGTACGTATTAGTACTACTATCTAGCGAACTGGCATATTCATTATACTCATTAGTATCATATTCCCAATTCGTAGATGATTCTTCCGTGTACTGTGCAGAAGCCCCGGCTCCTCCACCAGCCACAATGAATCGGCTTAACAGAGAAGATTCACTTCTGTTAGTGCGCCCGGAAGAATAATTCACCGTAGAAGTAACCAAACACATATCCGTAGCGCCTCCACCCGGACGAGGGTATGATATGCCGTTGGTATCCCCACTATTATAGTTTGACCTTCGTACCGAGGCACCACCACCGTTCCATCCTCCATTAGCAGTTCCGCTGGTGGACGAAGTGGAAGAATCAGTACCTTTTCCTCCGACGAAGATGTAAATAGTAGTCGTTTCGGTCAAAGTAAGTTCACCTTCCGAATAACCGCCTTTGCTTCCGTATGCCGAATAACTTCCACTTACATTTCCTCCTTGTGCACCCCAGCACTGTAGTTTATACCTGCCGGGAGGCAAAGTCACTTGTTGAACACTTCCGGTATATTCGTAATTGAAAATAGTGCCTACGGGATAAGTTTTACCTTTTTGACGCACTATCAAGGAAATAGCTTTTTGTGGAGAACCTTTGGTCGTAGCAATTTGCACGTTTTGTTCACGAGGCTCATAAAGTTCATTCGCATCGCTTTGCACGGAGATGGACGCATTGCCCGTCCCCGTGTAGGTCAGCGTGATATATCCGCCTCCTTTTTCCCATGCTATAGTTTTTGTAGCCATTGTTCCTATTTGTCAGGATACAGTCCACGTAGTGTTTGAAGTGACATTTACACTGACAGCCGGTGTTCCTGCTTGCGGCAAGGTTATCTCACTTTCGCTTAATTGCAGCGTAGCGTCTCCGGCAGCTTGGTTAATAGCAATCTGTGCAGTCTGTCCTCCTTCAGCTGTCACTTTCAATGTGCGGGTTACTTCCTCCACATCGTCATTCTCTGGAAAATTGAGTTGAATACTGAAGGGGTATTCTGCTGTTGCACCAGGGTCGTTAGCAATGTCTTCTCCGTTGACGGTAGAAGATCCATTTGCCTGATAGCTTTCTGGTATAGTGACATCACCTACACTGCCTACCCAGGCAAATGTGAGTTTTTTTGAGTTACTTTTTCCTTGCAGAGTAACATTTCCACCATCTTTGGGCGCAGAAGCCTCCGCTCCATCATCAAAACTGACAAATTCCGATTTGGGACTTTGTGTGACTTTGTAAGTTTGCGGAGCAGATACTCCAACACCGGTAACAGTTACAGTACCCGTACGTGCCACACGCCCGGTATGTGCCGACGCACTGTTTTCAATCGTTCCATTCCCGCTTCCTTGGGTAGGAGTAATGTTAAGCCATGAAGGTTTTGTTGCCATACTCTTTACAATTTTTATAGTTATTATCTGTTATTCTACTTTCCACACCACATTGGCATGTATAAGTACATCATTCTTAAAATTATTGCCAGGCATAAGAAAAATATGCTTTGGAGATACTCGTAAATAATTCGCTTTGTTTATAGAGCACACCAGTCCGCAAGAAACGTGGATACCTTTTCCTATCCGTGTAGCTGTCACCTTTATACATCCCATGTTATTATTGTATTATAATGTCTGTAGATACAGTACACACTTCTTTTCTAAACCCCTCTGTGAAATCTCCGTCCGGCACATAGGCAATCACTTTGCATCTCACCAAGCCCTTCCCAATCTTGGAGGAATCCACCAACGCCACATAGTTCTCATCATCTGCTTTCAACATATCCGCTTTGGGAATGGATTGCGCACGGCCTGCATGGACATAAAAGTCGCATGAGAAATCCATATCGCTCATTTTTATGCCATCCAGGTCGTCGATGTGGACGTTGATCTTCAGATATGTGCCTAATCCTGATTCCATAAACTTCCTCTTTATGTCGTTTCAACAGTTGTAAAAGCTGTGGCAGAAACAGAATCATCATCTTCTATTGAAATATAATAAGGATCACCATTGCTCTTATACACCATATTTCGTAATTTATCTCCATCTGGAAGTAACTCAATTTCGTGAGGAGACAATAACATAACCGCAAAGGCACATCCTTCAAAAGGAATGACTGTTTTATTCGTATAATTAAATGATGCACCTATTGACATATGAGCAGTACCAAATTCTATCGGATCATGTAAAGGCTCATATTGAACTTCTGTAGTCTTTAATGAAACAACATAATATCTTGAACCTTCTATAGTCAAAAAGAAATGGTTTGCGAATTACACAATCGGAATTTGAGAGTTAGAAGTGACTCCAACTCTTCTTTTTTATAATCCCCGATATTGTCGAAG
>CASELH010000008.1 GCA_949288715.1 uncultured Bacteroides sp.
GCGCGAGGGGGTGATGGAGCGTTGCCGCTGCAGGCATTAAGGGCCTGCCCGGGAGCGTTTCAACCCTTGCTCGCGGCCTTTGAAAGGCTTGCCCGGTGGGGTTTAAAGGCTTGCTTGGCGGGGTTGGAGGCAGGATGTGACGCTTCTCTCCTCCGCCGTCTATGGGCGGGGGAGCGGCTTTCTTTGTGTGAGCGTCGGTGCTCTTTTCTCGAAGTAGTTTGTGGATTTTCAGCGCTTTGCGTGCAGAAATTGGGTGGCATCGGCCAATATCGTCTCAATGAGTGCGAGGGATGACTGGCTGACTTGCTTCAGGTGCTCGGTGTAGGTCTTTGCCTGCGTTTGCTCGAGCGTTTGGAGCAGGCCTACCAGTTGTGTGGCATTTATCAGCCGGAAGAGGGGCAGCATCTTGTGGGCTATGGCGGATGCGCCGTCTATGTTGTTTGCTTCCATGTATTGGCGCAGGGTCGCGGCATTCTGGCGTGTTTCTGAGATGAAGCTTTCCATGATGGTGCGGGAGGCTTCGCGGTCGTTACCCGAGAATTCGGTCAAGGCGGCGAAGCGGTAGGGCGCGGCTTGCGGCTGCGTGGTGCCGGCGTCGGCCTGTACCTTTGCCGGGGAGGAGGGGAGGACGGCCGGGGTGCCTTTGCCGATTTCCGCGAGAAGTTCCTGCACCGTGAAGGGCTTGTGCAGGCAGCCGGAAAAGCCATGGGCGGTGAAGTCGCTGCGCTGCATGTCGCTGCGGGCGGTGACGGCTATGACGGGGATGGTCTGCGCCTGCGGAATGTTGGAGGCGCGGAGCAGTTTCAGCAGGTCGAAGCCGTTGATGGCGGGCATCTGCACGTCGGTGAGCAGCACGTCGAAGGCGGAATGGCGGAGGGCGTCGAGCAGCTCGTCTACCTGCAGGCAGGGGGTGGCATTGAGTCCGCTTTGCGCCAGCATGGCCGTGGTGAGTTGCAGCTGGATGCGGTCGTCGTCGATGAGGAGCACGTGCAGCGCCGTCGTGGCCGTGGCGGGCGTGGCGTCGGCGCTGTTGTGTGCGGGCGTTGCTCCTGCTGCGGCCTTGGCCCGGGTGGCGACGGGGTAGATGGGGATGCGCACGGTGAACGTGCTGCCTTGGCCGGGCACGCTGTCCACCTGGATGTCGCCCTCGAGCAACCTGACGAGCATGCGCACGATGGATAGGCCCAGGCCGAAGCCTTCTTTGCCTTGGGCGCCGGGCAGGCGGGTGAATTCCTGGAAGATGCGTTCGCGGTCGGCGGGCGGCATGCCGCGTCCGGTGTCGGCCACGGAGAGGACGAGGCGGCGCTCCGCGTAGTCGGCGGAGAGGGTGACGGTGCCGCGGTCGGTGAACTTGATGGCGTTGGACAGCAGGTTGCCTATGATTTGCCGCAGGCGCAGCGGGTCGCTGATGTAGGCCGCCTCGAGCGTGGGGGCGATGTCGCAGGCCAGCGCGAGGCCTTTGGCATCGGCCAGGGGCTGGAAGCTGACGCGTATTTCGTCCAGCAGGCGGGCGGGCTGGAAGGCCACGCGGTGCACTTCGGCCTTGTGCAGGTCGAGGCGGTGGAAGTCCAGCAGGTCGGTGACGAGGCGCAGCAGGTGCTGCGACGAGGTCTTCATGTTGTCCAGGTAGAAGCGTTGGCGCTCGTCCACGGTGAGGCGCGACAGCAGGTCGGCGTAGCCTATGATGGAGCCCAGCGGGGCCTTGAAGTCGTGGGTGATGGCCAGCATCATCCGCTCGCGGGTGGCCAGCAGGTCTTCGGCCCGGCGGCGGGCTTGCTCCAGCTCGCGCCGGTAGCGGTTGCTGCGGGTGATGTCGCGCCCTATCAGGGCGAGGAAGATGGCGGCCAGCACGGTGGACGTGGCGGCGATGCCGGCTATGATGCGCGCCGAGTGCTGCCGTGCCAGGGCCTGCCGCCGGGCTTCGGCTTGGGCCCGGGCCAGGGTGTTTTGCTCGTACTGGCGGACGAGGGTGTCGATGCGGGCCGTCAGCCGGCGGTCTATGGTTTGCAGGGCGCGGCGTTGGCGCTGGGCCAGGGCGTTGGCCTCCTCCTGGCGGCGGGCGGCGGCCAGCAGTTGCTGTTGCAGCGTGTCGTCGCGATGGACGAGGGTGTCGCTATATATATATGGTATGGTGTCGATGGTGTATTCCGTGGAGGTCTGCACCCTGATGGCGGTGTCGGCCTTGGGGGGCGAGAAGGCTTCGCCCAGGCGGCGGAAGAAGCCTTTGCGGCGGGTGGGGGTGACGATGGTGTCTTGCCGGGTGACGATGCGGTGCTGCACGCGCGGCTGGCGGATGACGACGGTGTCGCGCACCGTGAGCAGGCTCTCCAGCTCGGCCACACTCACCAGCCCCTTTTGCGCCCGGCTCAGGGTGCGCAGCAGGCTGAGGGTGTTTTCGTCCTTCTCGCGGACGAGGCCCAGCAGGCTGTCGGCCCACTGCACATCGTGGTCTTCGGCCTGCATCAGTGTCTCCATTTCGCGGCGCACCAGCAGCAGCGACAGCACCAGCGCCGCCAGCAGCAGGGCGTAGCCCAGGGCTACCTTGGTTCTCGATACGTTGTTTCCCATTTCTTACCGCATTATAGGTGTATATTCAATATTTCTTACTGCGACCCCCACGGCGCTATAGCGTCGTCAAAAATGCGCTATAGCGTCGTCGAAAACGCCCTACTGCGCATTTATAACTGCGCTATTGCGCATTTTCAACCGCGCTATTGCGCGTTTTCAACGGCGCTACTGCGCATTTCCGGCTCCCCTATGGGGCGTTTCCGTCAGCTCCTCGACGGACGGGTGCGGCTGGCGAATCGCGCCCACAACATCAGTCCGGCGCTGGTCAGCCCGAAGGGGAATGCCCACCAGATTCCCTCCAGGCCCAGCCCCAGCGGGAAGGCGAAGAGGTAGCCTGCGGGCAGGGAGATGACGAAGTAGGCCACGAAGGCTATCACCATCATGGGCTTGACGTCTTCGATGCCGCGCAGGGCGTTGGCAAAGCATATCTGCAGCCCGTCGCCAAACTGGTAGACGAGGAAGGGCACAAACAGCCCCGGCACCAGCGCGGCCACCTCGGCACTGTCGGTGAACCACGTGCCTACCTGCCCCCGCACGCACCACAGCGCGGCCAGCAGCACGGCGGCCATCAGGAGGATGAGGTGAAAGCCGGCGTAGGCCGTGCGGCGCACGCTGGCCACGTCGCCCGCTCCGCGGAAGTTGCTCACCCTTACGGCCACCGCCGCCCCCATGCCGTAGTAGAGCATGAAGGTGAACTGCGAGATGGTGAGCATCACCTGATGCCCGGCCAGCGCCACCGTGCCCAGCCAGCCCACCATGATGATGCTAAGGCTGAACGAGGCCGTCTCCATGCCCATCTGCAGCCCTACGGGCCAGCCCAGAGCGTTGAGCCTGCGGAACCATGCCCACGACCACCGCCACCTCAGCAGCCCCGCGCGGTAGCGGGCAAAGCGGCGCGCCCTCAGCACCAGCCAGGCGAAGGCCGCCACCATGGCGATGCGCGAGGCCAGCGTGCTGATGCCAGCGCCCAGCAGTCCCAGTTCGGGCAGTCCGAGTTTGCCGTATATCAAGAGGTAGTTGCCCACAATGTTCATGGCATTGCCTCCCAGCAGCAGCCACATGGCCGTGCGGGTCTGCGTGATGCCGTCGGTAAACTGCTTGAAGCCGTTGAACAGCATGACGAAGGGCAGCGAGGCAAGCAGCACCAGGTAGTAAGGCTTGATGAGGGGCATCAACTCGGGCGGCTGCCCCAGGCCGTCGAGGCAGAGGTAGAGGGTGCCCATCACCAGCATTTGCAGCACCGCCACCGCCGTGTTGGCCGCCAGGCTGCACCGCAAGGCCAGCCCAGCCTCGGCCAGGCGGCTGCGCCCGTACAGCCCGCCCACGATGGGCGTGAGCCCGTAGCTGAACCCCGTGCTGAAGATGATGCAGAGGTTGAACATGTTGTTCACAAACGAGGCGGCCGCCAGTCCCGGCGTGCTGTGGTGCCCTATCATGAGCGTGTCCGCAAAGCCTAGGACGATGACGCCCAGTTGGCCCACCACAATAGGCATGCCCAGCGAGAGCAGCGCGCGGTAGTGGGGCAGGTAGTGGGAGAGGAGTCGTGTCATTGTTTCCGTTTATAGTAAAGCGTGCATCCGTTGCCCGGCCTGAAGGCGCGTGCGGCAGCCTGCTGCAGGCGTTCGGGGGTGACGGCGCGGTATCGCTCCGTCTCCAGGCCGATGTCTTCCGCCCGTCCCGTCAGCTCGAACCAGGCCAGGTTGGTAGCCACGTTCAGGTAGTTGATGTTGCTGAATATCTGCGTCGCCTCGAACTTGTTTTTCACCTTCTCCAGCTCGCGTTCGTCCACGGGCCGGGTGACCAGTTGCTCCAGCTCGGCGCGCACGGCCTCTTCCGCCTGCTCCAGCGCGACGCCCTGCGCGGGCTTTCCCGAGATGTGCAGCAGCCCCGCGTCCCTCGAGCCCGATATATAGGCGTCGATGCTCGAGAAGAGTTGACGCTCCTTCACCAGCCGTCGTGTCAGCCGGCTCGACGGGCCGTTGCTTAGGATGTCGGAGAGGATGTCGTAGGCATAGTAGTCTTCATCGTCCCGCCCGCACATGTGCCAGGCCATGAACAGGGCGTCCAGGGGCACGTTGCGCTCCACGCTTTGCCGGCGTTCTTCCTGCTGTTCGGGCTCCTGGGGCAGGTGGCGCACGGGCACTTTCCTCCGGGGGATGGGGGCGAACCACTTTTCGGCCAGCCTTGCCGCCTTTGCCCACGGGATGTTGCCCGTCACGGCCAGCACGGCATTGTTTGGCGCATAGTAGCTGAAGAAGAAGCGTTTCACCTCGTCGAGCGTTGCCTCGGCCACATGGGCGGGCTCCTTCCCGATGGTAGGCCAGCGGTAGGGGTGCACCTTGTAGGCCAGCGGGCGGAGCAGGTGCCCGGCATCGCCATACGGCTGGTTAAGGCAACGCTGCTTGAACTCCTCCAGCACCACGCCGCGCTGCACCTCCAGGCTTTGCGGACTGAAGGCCAGTTCGAGCATGCGGTCCGACTCCAGCCAGAAGGCCGTTTCGGCATTGGTGGCGGGGATGGTGAGGTAGTAGTTGGTGATGTCGTTGTTGGTCCACGCGTTGCTCTCCCCCCCGGCGCGTTGCAAGGGCGTGTCATAGTCGGGTATGTGCGCGGAGCCGCCAAACATGAGGTGCTCGAACAGGTGTGCAAAGCCCGTGTGGTCGGGGTGCTCGTCGCGTGCCCCGACGTCGTACACCACGTTCAGGGCCACCATCTGCGTGCTGCAGTCTTCATGATGCACCACGCGAAGCCCGTTGTCCAGTGTCAGCTTGTTTATTTCCATGGCATTGCAGGGGTGGAGGAGTCAAGGTGAAAAATCAGTCGAGCACGGTTACTTTCTCGATGACGATGTCTTCTTCGGGGCGGTCGTTGCGGTCGGTCTTCACGCGTTGTATCTTGTCGACCACATCCATGCCCTCCAGCACTTCGCCAAACACGGTGTATTCGCCATCCAGGTGGGGTGTGCCTCCCACGGTGGTGTAGGCTTGCACCTGTTCGGGGGTGAAGCGGAAGGGCTCTTCCTTCTCCACTTGGGCTTCAGCCTGGGCAATGAGGGTGTCTTGCAGGTCGAGCAGGCCGTCTTGGTTGCCTTCACGGCGCAGCTTGTAGATGGTCTTCATGTTCTTCTGCACCAAGGCCTGGAAGGCGTTGTTCAGGCGTAGCTGGTTCATCTGTCGCTCCATGTCGAGCAGGGTGGAGTCGCTGTACACTTTGCCCGTCACGATGTAGAACTGGCATCCCGATGAAGCCTTCTCCGGGTTGACGTTGTCGCCTTGGCGCGCGGCAGAGAGGGCTCCTTTCTTGTGGAAGTACTTCGGATAGACAAATTCGGCGGGAATGGTGTAGCCCATGTCGCCTGCACCCAGCATCTTGCCTTTGGGCGCTCCCTTCGACTCGGGGTCGCCAGCCTGTATCATGAAGTCCTTGATGACGCGGTGAAACAAGGTGCCCTCATACGTGCCGTCCTGCGCCAGCTTGATGAAGTTGTCGCGGTGGCGGGGCGTTTCATTGTAGAGTTTGACTACGATGTCTCCTGCGCTGGTTTCGATTCTGAGCTTTGTTTCATTTTCCATGTTGTTTCCGTCTTTCTTTTGTCCCGGTTTGCATCCGGCCAGGGTGCAAGCCAGTATGGTTAGTAATACTATTAAATTCCGTTTCATTGGTCATTTTGTTTAATTTAAGTGCGCAAAGATACGATTTTCAGCGAAAACCTTTTACCTTTGTGTCTATAAAAAGACATTGCATGGTTGCTAAATCTATTTTAATTGTAGAAGACGACATCACTTACGGCATGATGCTGAAGACGTGGCTGGGCAAAAAAGGCTTCCGGGTGGCTTCGGCCAGCAGCATCCAGCGGGCAAAGGCGCACTTGGAGGCGGAAGGTGCCGACTTGATATTGTCCGACTTACGCCTGCCCGACCGCGACGGGACTTACTTGCTGGAGTGGCTCCGTGGGCGCGGGCTTTCCATTCCTTTAATCATAATGACGGGCTATGCCGACATCCAGTCGGCGGTGCAGGCCATGAAGCTGGGCGCCTGCGACTATGTGGCCAAGCCGGTGAATCCCGATGAATTGCTGAAGAAGATAACGGAAGCTTTGAATGCTTCGGACAGCCAACCGCTCCGCCAAACATTGCCTTCCACTCGCAGAGACAAAGGCGACGGCTCCGCCAAAGAAAGCGCCCCCGATGCCGATACCTTTGAATCGGACTTCCTGGAGGGGGAGAGCGAGGTGGCCAGGCAACTCTTCAACTACGTCCGGCTGGTGGCGCCCACCAACATGGCGGTGCTGATAAACGGTGCCAGCGGCACGGGCAAGGAGTATGTGGCCCACCGCATCCATCGCCTCAGCAAGCGGGCGGGGCGGCCTTTCGTGGCCATCGACTGCGGCTCCATCCCCAAGGAGCTGGCTGCTTCCGAGTTTTTCGGGCACGTCAAGGGCGCTTTCACCGGGGCGTTGAGCGACAAGACGGGCGCCTTTGTAGCCGCCAATGGCGGCACCATCTTCCTGGACGAGATAGGGAACCTGAGCTACGAGGTGCAGATACAGTTGCTGCGCGCCTTGCAAGAGCGCGTGGTGCGCCCTGTGGGCTCCAACCGCGAGATTCAGGTAGACATCCGGCTCATCTCCGCCACCAACGAAAACCTGGAGCAGGCCATCGAAAAGGGCACCTTCCGTGAAGACCTCTACCACCGCATCAACGAGTTCACCCTGCGCATGCCCACGCTCAGGGAGCGCCGCGAAGACATCCTGCTCTTTGCCAACTTCTTCCTCGACCAGGCCAACCGCGAGATGGACAAGCACCTCATAGGCTTCGACGACAAGGCTTGCAAGGCCTTGCAAGAGTATCATTGGCCGGGAAACCTGCGCCAGATGAAGAACATGGTGCGCCGTGCCACCCTGCTGGCCACAGGCAAGTACATCACGATGGACGAGCTGGCCGACCTGCAAGAAGCTGCCCCGCTGCCCCTCTCGGCCATGCCCTTGCGCAACGAGGAGGCCGAGAAACGGCACATCGTGGAGGTGCTGCGCCAGACGGGCAACAACAAGAGCCGTGCCGCCCAGCTGCTTGCCATCGACCGCAAGACGCTTTACAACAAGCTGAAGCAATATGGCATAGAAAGCTGACGGCACTAGGGCACAGCCTGCAATGTTGTGGAATAATTCCACACCCTAATCCTCACATTCTACACTTTTCCACACTTGCCCCGGGCGGAGAAATCTGCTTGGGGCAAGTGCTTATGTGCAGTAAACTAAATGCTTATGCATGACAGCCGGCTTTGTGGCACGGCGTTTGAACTATTTTAGATGTGTGCGCGATGCATACGCCCTGCGGGGCAACGAACAAGACCTATACTTAACGAATCATATAAAGGAACCGAAGAAAACGAATAAGCAAAAAAGAAGAAAAAGTAAGTTAGTATTGTAGCAACCCTGTTTATGTTTGTTTGTGGTGGTTCTTTTTTGGCGCCTGCGCATGCAGGAGTGCCAAGAAAGAGCCTACACACAGGGAGGCGGCTCATTTAGCCCATGAGTCTTTCCCTGCCAGGCAAGCAAAGTTTGCAAAGTTGCCGAAGTACAGTAAGCACACTAACACAAAAAAGCCGTTCCCTCCTTGTCTATTCTGGGGAACGGCTTTTTTGTTTGTCGCTTTTCTTCCGCTTTTGCCGAAAAAGTGTCACCCTGCATTTCCTGCCGCCCGAGAATCGCTTGTTTCCGTCCCACTCCCTGCTTGCTTCGGATTTTTGGAGTGGAAAACACTTATTCTTCTGTCAGATAACGGGATATCGAAAACTTTACAAAAAATCTGGAAGAAATCCGCCCCTGTTTTTCCGGATTTTCGACCCTTGCCGGCTGGCGATACTTCCCTAGCTAGGTAGTGATTCTTCCCCAGGAGGGTAGCGATACTTCCCTAACTGGGTAGTAATGCTTCCCTAGGTAGGCAGTTGTGCTTCCCCGCCTGCTTTTTTGTGAATGAATAGTGCATAAATGGTGCATAAACAGTCGGATGGGGCTCTTATTCCTGCATGTTTATGCAGAAACGAGGCCGGACGGCCTTCCCGTTGGCGGCTTTCGAAGAAAGGGGGTGTCAGCAGAAAGGGCTTTTCTGTGTCTTTTTGCTACTTCCGTTCTGCCGGGCCGGGGCATGCGGCTGCGGCATGGAGGCTTTTTGCGCAGAAGTTATTTGCTATTCCAAAGAAGTTTGCTTACCTTTGTAGAGCAAATTGGAAAACAAAGGCTTATGGACAGAAGAATGATACAAGACACGATGTTCCCCGCGTGCCCCATACGGAACATCCTGGCACGCATCAGCGACAAGTGGTCGCTGCTGGTCATCTACACCCTCGACAAGGCGGGGCAGGAGACTATCCGCTTCAAGAAGTTGCAGCGCGAGATTCCTGACATATCCCAGAAGATGCTCACCGTGACCCTCCGCACGCTGGAGGAAGACGGCTATGTGACGCGCACCGTCTACCCCGAAGTGCCCCCGCGTGTGGAGTATGCCCTCACCCCGCGGGCACACTCCCTGTTGCCGCACGTCAATGCGCTGCTGGACTGGGCGCAGGCCAATGCCGACGGCATCCTGGCCGACCGCCGAAAGGCGGCCTCCGTCAGGCACTAAGCGGCGATGTGTTGTCTGATAAAGAAATGATAATAGAACCGGATATGAACCATTCGCAGTGCATCGGTATTTTGCAGGAAACGCACGCCCTGCTCTTCGGCACGGCCTGCGCAGCCGGCTTGCCGGATACGGGCAGGCTATACCACCACTTTGTCAGCATCGCGGAGATGACGCCGGCGGAATACCGGCAGGGCGGTGCCGGTATTGCCATCCGTTACAGTTTTGCGGACAGTCCCTTTGGCGATGTCTTTGTGGCCTCTACCGGCAGGGGCATCTGTTGCCTGGCCTTTTCCGACGACCCTGCGCAGAGCCTTGACCGCCTGGTGCGGAAGTTTCCTAATGCCCGCTGCGAGCAGGCGTCGGACGAAGTGCAGCAGCGGGCCTTGTCCGTCTTCCACGGCGACTGGAGCCGGATGGGGACGATAAAACTTCACTTGAAAGGGACAGCGTTCCAGCTGAAGGTGTGGAACGCCTTGCTCCGGATACCGGTGGGCGGGCTGGCGACTTACGGCGACATAGCCACCCTGGTGGGCCACCCGAAAGCCTGCCGGGCGGTGGGCACAGCCGTGGGCGATAATCCTGTGGCCTTCCTCATCCCCTGCCACCGCGTCGTCCGCTCTACGGGCGAATGGGGCAATTACCGCTGGGGGGCATGGCGGAAGACGGCCCTCATCCGGTGGGAAGCGGCATGGCGGGAGCAGGGCGGAGGCCATCTTACCACACCTCCCAATGTATCCGCTCTTCTGCATTGATGACTTTCTGCCTGGGCAGGAAAGCGTTTTCGGCAGGGTATCCCATCGTGAGCAGGCAGAGGAACTCGTAACCTTCGGGAGCGTGGACGATTTTCTTTATCTGTTCGGCTTCATCGGCCACGGGGATGTGGAACACGGCACCCAAGCCCTCGTAGGTGGCGGCAAGCAGCATGTTTTCCAGCGCGCACCACGCCGAAGCGAAGTAGTTGAGCGAACTTTGCTCTGCGGGTTTGAGCAGCGGCCAGGTGAGCTGGCGGAAGAAGGGGATGATGAGCAGTCCGCTTTCCATCAGCATCTTCTGTTGCTTGGGCAGGGCATCGGCAAACATCGCCATCTTGTCTTTGTCGTCCGATTCGTCCACCTCTGCCACCAGCTTCTGGAAGGCGGCCATGTTCTTTGCCAACGGGGCAATGACCTTGGCAATGTTTTCCTGTCCGCGCACCACGACAAACTCTAATTGGCGCAAATGGTCGTTGGTAGGCGCTTTGAATGCCGCACCGATAACTCGTTTCAAAATCTCATCGCTCACTTCGCGGTGGGAAAAGTCGCGGTATGTACGCCGCTTTTCCAATACTTCATAAAATTCCATCTTGCAATCTTTATAAAAAGTCAGACATATTGGTTTTTGTCATGGCAAAGGTAGTGTGCTTTATTGCCTTATGTTTGTCTGATAGTTTCAAATAATTGTCGTACATTTGCAAGTGCTAAGAATAAAGTATATGGAAGATGCCGCCATACCCTACGAACTGCCCGAAACGGAGAATCACTCGTTCTTTTTCATCGACCAGCGTATAAATACACGGTTGGAAGCCAAACTGCACAGGCACGATGCGTGGGAATTATACTGTGTGGTGCAAGGAAAAGGCACGAGGATGGCAGGCGATACCTTGCTGCCGTTCGTGGAGGGAGATGTCGCCTTGATACCTCCGTCCATGCCCCACCATTGGGACTATACCCCGACATCGGCAGACGAGGAAGGATGCATCCGTTACCTGATGGTAGCTTTCAGCCATTCGTTCGTACTCCACTGCATGGCGGTATTCCCGGAATTGCGGAACAGACTGGCCTGCGTGACATTTCCTACCGAAGCGTTGAAGTTCGGGGCGGAAAGCTCACGTGTCATCCGTCGTGCCTTGTCGGCAATGACTGGAATGGACGAATTGGAACGGCTGTGCGGCATGTTCCGTCTGCTGCCCGTCATCTTTACGGCCAAAGACTATACATTCGCGGGCAAACCCATGCGGATAGAGCGCGAAGTGCGGCGTATGCAGCAGGTCAGTGCATACGTGATGGCCCATTATGTGCATCCCATCTCGCTTGACGACATTGTCACTGAAGTGGGTATGAATCGTTCCGCATTCTGCTCATGGTTCAAGCGTTGCAAAGGGATGACCTTCTCGCAGTTCGTCATGCAGTATCGGCTGAATACGGCTTGCGAATTGCTGAAACATTCGCAGAAGTCCGTGTCAGAGGTTGGCTATCTTGTCGGGTTTAGCGATATTCCCCACTTTGTAAGGGCATTTACGAAAGAAAAGAGCGTTTCACCCGGAAGATACAGGAAGGAAAACTGCCCGACTTCCGCGGTTTCACTCTAACTTCTTAGAGCTTGTTGCGTTAATCTGCCGGATTCCGGCGGATATTCCACCGATTTATTGTAAGTTTGTACCAAAATCAAAAGCAGAACTTATGAACAGAGTAGCATCTTTATTCGGCATCAAGTACCCCATCGTGCAAGGCGGCATGGTGTGGTGCAGCGGCTGGCGGCTGGCTTCGGCCGTGAGCAATGCCGGCGGGTTGGGCTTGCTGGGGGCAGGCTCCATGCATCCCGAAACGCTGCGCGAGCACATCCGCAAGTGCCGCGAGGCCACCCGGGCGCCGTTTGGCGTAAACATTCCGCTGATGTATCCGCAGATTGAGGAGATTATGCAGCTGGTGGCGGAAGAGCAGGTGCCCATCGTGTTTACCTCGGCCGGAAGCCCCTCCAAGTGGACGGGCTGGCTGAAGGAGCGGGGCATTAAGGTGGCACATGTCGTGTCGTCTTCCTACTTCGCCCGCAAGGCCGAGACCGCCGGCGTGGATGCCGTGGTGGCAGAGGGCTTTGAAGCCGGAGGGCATAACGGCCGTGAGGAGACTACCACGCTTTGCCTTATTCCTGCCGTGCGCGAGGCGGTGTCTTTGCCGCTGATTGCCGCCGGCGGCATAACCACAGGCCGCGCGGTGGAGGTGCTGGGCGCGGAAGGCGTGCAGATAGGCACCCGCTTTGCCCTGACGGCAGAGAGCTCGGCGTGCGAGGCCTTCAAGCAGCGTTGCCTTGACCTGAACGAAGGCGACACGATGCTGATGCTGAAGAAACTGGCCCCCGCACGGTTAGTGAAAAACGCCTTTAGCGATGCCGTGCGTGCGGCCGAAGCCTCAGGCGCCGGCGTGGAGGAGTTGCGCGAACTGCTGGGACGCGGACGGGCCAAACGGGGCATCTTCGAGGGCGACCTGGACGAAGGCGAGCTGGAGATTGGCCAGGCGGCCTCCCTGCTGAAGGGCAAAGGCATACAGACGGTGGAGGAAGTAATGACGGAGTTGCTCAACGAGTATAAAACGACCCTGAATGAACCCGGAAATAGCTATTGTTGAGCCAAACACACTGACGGCTCTGGGCTTGCGGGAATTGCTGGGAAAGGTGATTCCCCATGCCCTTATCCGTACCTTCCGCTCGTTTGCCGAGTTGGTGGACGACACGCCGGACATGTATGCCCATTATTTCATTTCCTCGCAGACGTACTTCGAGCACACGGCCTTCTTCCTGGAGCGCCGCCCCAAGACCATTGTGCTTACCAGCGGCTCTACACCGTCATTGCCTGCGGGCATCCCGGCGCTGGATATTTACCAAGACGAGAAGAGCCTGGTGAAGAGCATCCTGCAGTTGCACCGCCACGGCCATCCCCATGTGCAGAAGGAGGGGGAGGGACCGGTGCTTTCCGCCCGCGAGGCAGAGGTGCTCGTGCTCATAGCCAAGGGACTGCTGAACAAAGAGATTGCCGAGAAGCTGAACATCAGCCTGACCACGGTCATCTCCCACCGGAAGAACATTGTGGACAAGCTGGGCATCAAGTCGGCATCGGGGCTGGCCATCTATGCGGTGATGCAGGGGTATGTGGAGGCCGACCGCATCTGATTTTCCTCATTTATTAGGATTGCAGGGATGAAACTTTTCGCCTTACTTTGCAGGCCGAATTGAAACAATGTCTCTTGAATGAATAGAATAGTTTTGTCGCTTCTTCTGGCCGGCGCCGTGTGTGGCGGTCTGAGGGCTGAAGAGGCCGATACCCTGCGGGTGGTAGATATAGAAGAGGTGGTGGTCATTGCCAGTCCCAAGGAAAATCTGAAGTTGCGCGAACAGCCAGCCTCGTCCACCATCCTGTCGCAGCAGGAAATGCAGGCCGCGCAAGTGCAATCCATCAAGCAACTCACGGGCGTGGTGCCCAATCTGTTTATCCCCGACTATGGGTCGCGCCTCACCACGGCGGTGTATATCCGTGGGGTAGGCTCGCGCATCAATACCCCTTCCGTGGGGCTGTATGTAGACAATATTCCTTATATCGACAAATCTGCTTTCGACTTCAGTTATGCCGACGTGGAGCGCATCGACGTGCTCCGTGGCCCCCAAGGCACCCTGTATGGGCGCAACGCTATGGGCGGGCTGATAAAGGTGCATACCAAGTCGCCCTTCACTTATCAGGGCACCGACTTGCGGCTGGGCGCCGGCACGTACAACACGTACAATGCCTCCGTAACCCATTACCATCGCATATCCGAGCGATTTGCTTTCTCGGCGGGGGGCTTCTACGATTACCAGGGGGGCTTCTTCCGCAACAGTTTCCGCGACGGCGAGCGCGTAGACCGGAGCCGCTCGGCGGGCGGGCGGATGCGTGCCATCTGGCTGCCGGGGAGCAACTGGAAGGTCGACGTCACCCTGAACTACGAGTATGGCGACCAGGGCGGATACCCCTACCGCTACTTGGGAGCCCTCGACCCTGCCGCGCAGCCCGAAGAACTGGTGCCCTACATCGGGAAGATAGCTACTGACGAACGAAGCAGCTATCGGCGCAGCCTGCTGAACGGGGGGCTGAACCTGGAGTACCAGGCCCGGCATTTCACCTTCAGTGCCGTCACCGGATACCAGTACCTGCGCGACCGCATGTTTCTCGACCAAGACTTCTCGCCTGCCAACCTGTTCAACCTGATGCAGAAGCAGCGCATGCACACGCTGTCCGAGGAAATAGTGCTCAAGTCCAAGCCCGGGGGAAGGTGGCAATGGACTACCGGAGCCTTTGGCTTCTACCAGTGGCTGCACACCAAAGGGCCTGTCGACTTCCACCGGCAAGGCATTACGGATGTCATAGAGGGCAACGTCAACACCGTGTTCGACGGACTGGCAGCCCAGGGCGCGCCCAGCATGCACCTCTCCATCAACAACGAAAGCCTCTACATAGGTGGCAACTTCGACACGCCCACACTGAGCGCCGCACTCTTTCACCAGTCCACCCTCAACGACCTGCTGGGCGTGGAGGGCCTCTCGGCCACCGCAGGGCTGAGGCTCGACTACGAGAAGATGTGGATGGACTACCGCTCCGTATCCGACCCGGCGGACTTTGCTTTCCGCATGACCGTCGACATGCCCGGCATGCCCTTCCCCATCACGGTGGAGAATGCCGCGCCGCTCCGTGCCTCGACTTCCTACATAGGCAGCCGTTCGGCCGACTATGTGCAGCTGCTGCCCAAGTTTGCCCTGCGCTACGAGTGGGCGGCGGGCAACAATGTCTACCTCTCCGCCGCGCGCGGATACCGTTCCGGGGGATATAACATCCAGATGTTCTCCGACCTGGCCACCTCGGCCCTGCGCAACGCCATGATGGACGCCATAGCCGCCGACGATAACTTCAGCCGCTACGCCCAGATGATTGCCCAAATGAAAGTGCCCGACCCCGATGTGGATGCTGCCACCCGCTACAAGCCCGAGTATGCCTGGAGCTACGAGGCCGGCGCGCACCTCACGCTGGCCGACGGGCGGCTGCAGGCCGACGTCTCGGCCTTCGTGATGGACACGCGCGACCAGCAGATTTCCCGCTTCTCCGACCAGGGGCTGGGTCGCGTCACCGTCAACGCCGGGCGCAGCCGCAGCTTGGGTATGGAGGCCGCCCTGCGTGCCGCGCTGACCGACCACCTTACCCTCTCGGCCGGATACGGCTACACGCACGCCACCTTTACCGACTACCGGACGGGCGATGAGGCTGATGCGGACTACAACGGCCACTTTGTGCCCTTCGTGCCCCGCCACACGCTGAATGCCGCCCTGGCCTGCGTGTTCCCCCTCAGCCCCTCGGCCTGGCTGGACGACATCCGCCTCGATGTGAACTGCACCGGCGCGGGACGCATCTATTGGACGGAGCAGAACACGGCCAGCCAGCCCTTCTATGCCACGCTGAACGGGCGGCTCAGCCTTCGCCGTGGAGCCGTGCAGGCCGACGTGTGGCTGCGCAATGCCCTCAACACTGACTACACCGCCTTTTACTTCGAAAGCCTCGGCAATGCCTTCCGCCAGCAAGGAAGACCCTTGCAGGCAGGCGTGGAACTGCGCATCCGCTTCTGATGGGGAGACGTATATCCTCCTTCCGGAGCGGTCGGTAACCTCTATGCGCACTTCTTTGGCACCTTCCAAGGGAGTGGCAGGGAAGTCATGCCCATTCCCATACTTGGGAACGGTCATTCCCTGTACTTGGGAACGGTCATTCCCAGTGCTTGGGAACGTCATTCCCAGTGCTTGGGAACATCATTCCCAGTGCTTGGGAACGTCATTCCCAGTGCTTGGGAACGTCATTCCCAGTGCTTGGGAACGTCATTCCCAGTGCTTGGGAACGTCATTCCCGGTGCTTGGGAAAAGATGGCAATGGTAAGGCCATGGCAGTATATAATATATATGTAGGGGGATGTTATTCGTTGACAGCTCCGCAACGGGGGCAGATGCCTTTGCCGGGCAATTTGCACCCGCAACGTCCGCAACGGTAGTGGGGCGTGCTGAGCGACTGCCACGCGCGCCGGGCAAAGAGCCACAACATGCCTGCCAGCAGCAGGTAGCCGATGTAGATGCGCGTGGTGAACATGAACAGTACGTAGCAGAAGATGCAGCAGGCTGCCAGCCCCAGCAGGTAGGCCATGGCGGTGGTGAAGGACAGCTGCCGGAAGGAGTCTTCGACCGCAGCCAGCAGTACTACGATGAACAGCCATAGCCCTGCGAGGAAGGCACCCAGCACCGGCGGCACGTGCAGGGGCGATAGTGTGGGGTTGAAGTAGAAGTGCTGCCACGTGTCGGGGGCAAACATCTGCATGGACTCGTACAGCGTGGCGCAGAAGGCCATGAGCAGGCACAGCAGCATGGGGTAGAGGCTGTCGATGTCGTCCAGGAAAACCAGGGGCGTCTTCTTGCGCCTCACCATGCGGAACAGCCACACGGCGGTGAAGGCAGCCAGCACCGTCAGGAAGTATTGTGCATGCGTGTGGCTGAAGAGGTGTATGGCCTGCGACACGCTGTCCACGGGCACAAACTTCCGCATCATCTCCGCCTCGCGCAGCCAGCCCTGCGCCTCTTGCGAGTGGGCCAGCTTCACCCACACGCTGTCCACACTGTCCGCCGGGTGTATGGCCACCTCGGCCACTACCACGCGGTCGCCCCGGCGCAACAGTTCGTAGGAGCCCTTCACGGGGAGGCATTCCAGCAGGATGCTGTCGGCCGTGGCCTGCAGGTTGGTGCCGCTGGTGTAGTGGTGCTGGTAGAGGCATTGCAGCGAGTCGATGGCTTGCCGGGACAGGTGCTTGTCCGTCAGGTCGGGGCGCGGATAGCTGCAGGAGGCAAGCAGGAGGAGAAGGGGGATAATGAAGAATGAAGAACGAGGTAGAATGAAGAATGCCAAGGGCAATGCCTTCGTCTGCCGGTGGAGAGCAGGGTGGCAATGCCGGAAATTCTTCATTCTTCGTTCTTCATTCTTCATTACCATGTCATTCATCGTTTCCATGTACTTTCATCAGGCAGTTCTTGCAGTCGAAGGAGAGGCGGAAGCGTCGCCCGTCGGCCGAGACCAGTGTGTAAGGCTCGCGGTAGGGGGAGCGGCCGCCCTGGCGGGTGGGGCACCAGCCCAGGCTGTAGCGCAGGCAGTGGCGGCAGGTCATCAGCACGGCGCCGGGCACGGGCTGCTGCTCGTAGGCCGGGGCAATGGAGTGCACGCCGTGGCTTTGGTAGAAGGCGCGTGCCTGGCTGTTCATCACATTGCCCAGGTAGGTCAGGCCTTGTGCGGGGTAGGGGTGGCTGCTTGGTCGCCATACGGCTATCTCCCGCCGGTAGTTGATGCGGCGTGCCCTTGTCAGCCGGTCGATGGCTTGCCTGCGCCACTCCGTCAGTACCGATGCGGGCAGGAACCAGTTGCCCGACAGGGAGAGGCGGATATCCTTGTCCCCGCTCACGGCAAAGGGTGTGCCCCCCAGCTTGGACAGCGTGGTGCGGATGTTGGCCTCCTGCGGGGTGCGTGCCGTCTCCTTGGGGTGGTCGAAGGGCAGGGATACGTGGTTGCCGTCTTCATCGGTGGCCGTGAGGGTGAAGCCGCGCAGATGTTCGGCCAGCTCCCACTGCAGGGCTATGGTGCGCCGGGCGGAGGGGCGGGAGAGCAGGTGCTCGAAGTCTTGGTCGAAGTTGCGGAACAGGGGGGTGCGGGGCGCAATGCGGGGCACTTTCCCGGCGGGGTATAGCTTGTTTCCCCCCTCTACGCGGTTGATGCGGAAGCCTTGCAACTTGCCCTCGCCGTCCAGGTAGCACACGCCGTCGCCGTTGTGGAAGGGCTTCACCCCGGCCACGCTGATGTAGCCTGCACGCTGCTCCTTCACCGTGCCCATGGCCTCGCCCAGCGACTTGGGGGTGTGGAACGACGATACGTCTTCGCCCCGCCCGTCCAGGAAGTAGGTGGTGAAGCCCCGGTTGAAGCTCTTTTCCACCTGCGGGGTAAAGGTATAGGCACTGCTGCCCGACGAGGCACGCACGTATTCCGGGCGGCGGGCCAGGATGCTGTCCAGGTGCTGGCGGTAGGCGGCGGTGACGTTCTTCACGTAGCTGGCATCCTTCAGCCGGCCCTCTATCTTCAGGGAGGTGGCACCGGCGTCGAGCAAGGCCTCCAGGCAGTCCAGCCGGTTCATGTCTTTCAGCGAAAGGAGGTGCTTGCCCCGGAGGATGGCTTTGCCGTCGGCATCCACCAGGTCGAAGGGCAGGCGGCAGAACTGGGCGCACTCGCCCCGGTTGGCACTGCGCCCGAAGCAGGCCTGGCTGGCATAGCACTGCCCGCTGTAGCTGACGCACAGGGCGCCGTGTACAAACACCTCGAGCGGCACGTCGGGGCAGGCGCGATGGATGGCGGCTATCTCGCGGAGCGATAGTTCGCGGGCCAGCACCACTTGGCGGAAGCCTGCTTGGGAGAGGAAGCGCACCTTCTCCGGCGTGCGGTTGTCCATCTGCGTGCTGGCATGGAGGGGGATGGGGGGCAGGCCGGAGAGGCGGGTAATGCCCATGTCCTGCACTATCAGCGCGTCGGTGCCTATGCGGTACAGTTCGTTGATGAGGCGCTCGGTTTCGGCCAGCTCGCGGTCGGAAAGGATGGTGTTGAGGGCCACGTAGATGCGCACGTTGTACTGGTGGGCATAGTCCGTCAGGCGGCGGATGTCGTCCAGACTGTTGGGGGCGGCGGCCCGGGCACCGAAGCGGGGGGCTCCGATGTACACGGCATCGGCCCCGTGGTCTACGGCGGCCAGCCCGCACTCCAGGTTCTTGGCGGGGGCGAGCAGTTCTATGCGTTTAGCCGATTTCATCGATGTTGTAGGGCGTTTCTTGGTAGACGAAGTAGTTCAGCCAGTTGGAGAAGAGCAGGTTGGCATGGGCGCGCCAGCGGACGAGTACGCCCCGCTCTGGGCAGTCGTCCACGTAATAGTTCTTGGGCATGTCGATGGGCAGGCCTTTCGCGAGGTCGCGCCGGTACTCGGTGTCGAGCGTCAGCGGGGAGTACTCGGAGTGGCCGGTGATGAAGAAGTCGCGCCCGCCCCGTGCCATGGCCATGTAGACGCCTGCCTCGGGCGACTCGGAGAGCAGCGTCAGCTGGGGCACGCGTAGGATGTCTTCGCGGCGCACCTCGGTGTGGCGGCTGTGGGGCACGTAGAACACGTCGTCGAAGCCCCGGAAGATGGGGTGCAGCGGCTGCAGCGCGCGGTGGGGAAAGATGCCGAACATCTTCCGCTCCAGCGGGTACTTGGGCACGCCGTAGTGGTGGTACAGCCCCGCCTGTGCCGCCCAGCAGATGTAGAGGGTGGAGGTGACGTGGGTGCGCGCCCAGTCGAATATCTCGGTTATCTCGTCCCAGTAGCTCACCTGCTCGAAGGGCATCTGCTCCACGGGGGCTCCGGTGATGATCATGCCGTCGTACTTCTCGTGCCGCATCACCTCGAAGTCGGTGTAGAAGGCTTGCATGTGCTCTATGGGGGTGTTCTTGGGTGTGTGGCTCTTTATCTTCATGAACGACATTTCTACCTGCAGGGGGGTGTTCGAGAGGAGGCGCACCAGGTCGGTCTCGGTGGTAATCTTCAGCGGCATGAGGTTGAGCACCACGATGCGCAGCGGGCGGATGTCCTGCCGCGTGGCGCGCGAGTGGTCGATG
The DNA here is from genome assembly GCA_949288715.1 of uncultured Bacteroides sp. Taxonomy (GTDB): domain Bacteria; phylum Bacteroidota; class Bacteroidia; order Bacteroidales; family Bacteroidaceae; genus Bacteroides. Next base: position 19,681 of record CASELH010000008.1, read on the forward strand.
ACGAAGATGTTCTCCTGCTTCAGCAGTTCGATGGCCGGAAGCCGGTCGGGTAAGTTTAGGGGCATGGGCTATGGGTTGATATAGTTAGTGTTACATGTAGGTCGCGGTGCAGGCCGCAGGGCCGCCTGGGCGGGGGTGAAATCTCCGCCTATGTCGCGGCGGTGTCTCGGCCTATGTCGTGATGAAGCCTCGGCCTATGCCGAGGTTCGGGTGCCGCCTAGGCCGACCTTTGACCTCGACCATGGTCGAGGCGGCGTTGCGACCATGGTCGAGGTGAGGTCACGACCATGGTCACGATGAGGTCACGACCATGGTCGAGTTTCAGCCTCCGCCTTGGAGGCGTTGCCTTAGAAAAGGTGGGCGGGATATACGCCGCTGTCTACCAGCGACTTAATCTTCTCTACCACGGCCGGTCGGTCTTCGGGATAGGTGACGCCGAACCACCGGCTCGTCGTGTCGAGCACCTCCACGGTGGCGGTGCCGTCCTTGATGAGCTTGTCCACCATGAGCGGGATGAAGAATTCGCTCTTCAAGTTCTCCATGTTCTTCGGGTCGCTCAGGAAGGTCTTGAAGTACTCGCGGCTGTGGGCAAAGTAGTCGGGCGTGAAGCCCCAGAAGTTCATGCTCACGGGCGTAGTCTCCGGCGTGGCCACCCATTGGTCGTTGTCGTCCAGATACTTCACCTCGCCGTCCATGCGCTGTATCTTGGTGCGCTCTACCACCGAGGTCAGCAGGTGCCGTTCGTCCGTTCCGCAGATGCCGCGGCTCACCGTTCCGCTCTCGCTCAGCGTATTGCCCACGCGGAAGCCTACCATGGCATAGGTGCCCGTGCTCCCCTGGGGCAGGGCGGAGAGGAAGCGGCCCATCACCTGGAACGAGTCGCGCCCGTAGAAGTCGTCGCAGTTAATCACCGCAAACGGCTCGCGGATGACGTCGGCACCCATCAGCACGGCGTGGTTGGTGCCCCACGGCTTGGTGCGTCCTTCGGGGCAGGTGAAGCCCTCGGGCAGTGCGTCGAGCGACTGGAACACCAGCTCGCACGGAATGTGTCCTTCGTATTTCGAGATAATCTTCTTGCGGAAGTCCTCTTCAAAGTCCTTGCGGATGACAAATACCAGCTTGCCGAAGCCCGCGTGGATGGCGTCGTAGATGGAGTAGTCCATGATGGTTTCGCCGTTCGGCCCCAGTCCGTCCAGCTGCTTCAGCCCGCCGTAGCGGCTTCCCATGCCGGCGGCCAGTAAGAAAAGAGTAGGTTTCATAATGATTTGTTATTAAGGGTTAGTCCATTTGCCTGCAAAAGTAAGAAATAAATGCCAAACCGCCGCCAAAACCTTCCTGCAAATATGGCTTTAGAACGGATAGCCTATGGCGAAGTGTATGGCCGTGCCATCCTTGAAGCGGGGCAGGTTGTAGTAGCCGCCCCGGCCCGTGTCATACGGGGCATGCAGGGCGATGCCCCAGTCCAGGCGGAACACCAGGAAGTCCATGTCGTAGCGGATGCCCACCCCCGTGCCCAGGGCTATCTGGCGGGGGAAGTCCTTCAGCCTGAACTCGCCCTCCGACCGGCCTTCGTCGCGGCGCATCAGCCACACGTTGCCCGCATCGAGGAACACCGCCCCGTGCAGGTCGCTCACGATGCGGAAGCGGTACTCCACGTTGGCCTCAAAGCGTATGTCGCCCACGTGGTTGATGAAGGCGTAGTCGTTGTCATCGTCGGGCAGATAGCCTCCCGGCCCTATGCCGCGCGCCGCAAAGGCCCGCACGCTGTTGGCTCCGCCTATGTAGAACTGCTCGGTGTAGGGCGCCGTCGTGGCGTTGCCATACGACCATATGGCCCCCAACGCCAGGCGCGAGGCCAGCGACTGGTTGCGGTCGATGCGGTAATGGTGGCGCAGCTCGGTGTTCAGCTTCATGAACTGGGCAAAGGGCACGCCCATCAGCTTCTTCTCCTGCTTGCTGAACGGCTGGCCGAAGATGCGGTAGATGGCCGAAGTGACGTTGCCGGCCGAGGTAGCGGTGGTCTGCCACCAGAAGGTGTGCCGGCGCGGACGGCGGCGCAACGTCTGCCCCGTGTTGGTGTTGTCGAAGGTGTAGGTGTACTCCATGGCCGGGATAAACTGGTTGCGCAGACTGACGTACAGCGCGGGGTTGTCTTCCTGCAGCTGGCGGAACTCGTCGGTAGGATTCCTCAGCACGTTGAACGTCAGGCGGAAGGGCGTGATGCTGTGTTTCCGGGTGGCGCTGGGCTGGAAGTCGTAGGTCACGTTGCCTCCGAAGGCCAGCAGCTTGTAGTAGCGGGCACGGTTCTGCTGGTCGGCATAGAGGCGGAAGGTAGTGGTGGCGGGGAAGTCGTACTCGTTGCCTCCCATGCGGGGGAACACCACGCGGGGGAAGATGAGCGAGGTGGACAGCCCGAACTCATAGCTGTTCATCTTCGACGTGCTGTTGGGTCCCGTCTGCCACTCGTAGGAGGCGTTGAGCTTCACGTTCCAGCTCTCCCCGCCGCCGAATACGTTCTTCTTGGTCAGTGTAAAGGCAGCTCCCGGCCCCGTCTGGTTGTTGCTCTTCATCGTCACGTTGAAGTCCAGCTCGGCATCGTAAGGCTTGTCCAGTGCCGTGCGGATGGTCAGGTCGAGGGTGTCGGACACAAAGGCCGTATCCCGCGGCGTGTATTGCATCTCCATGTAGCGGAAGATGCCCACGTTGGCCAGGCGCTCCTGCACACGTGTCTGGCGGTACAGGCTGTACAGGCTCTCTGCCGAGCGCTGCCGGCTGATGCCCGCACTGTCTTCCACCTGCCGCTTGTGGCGGTAACCTTTGTAGTCTATCCAGCGGTACAGCATATTGGGGCGCACGCCCAGCTTGCCGTGGTGATAAATGCGCAGGTCGCGGTAGTCGGTGCTGTCGTTGGGCGCCTCGCCGTTCTTGCCCAGTATCTCCACCGTGGTGCGCCCCACGCGGAAGGGCTTTTCGGCTACCCGCGGTATGCCGGCCACCGGCACCATGCGCATCTGCACGTGTCCGCCGGCCACCTGTGTGGTGTCTGCCTGGTAAGTAAGGTAGTCGGGGCGGAAGTAGTAGTAGCCCACATTGCGCAGCAGGTTGCTGATGCGGGTGCGCTCGCCGTCCAGGTCTTCCACATTGAACTGCTCGCCGGGCTGGATAAGGGAGCGCCGCCGGCTCATCCGCATGAGGCGGAGCGTGAGCGGGGAGAAACCCACGTACTCCAGCGTGTCGATGAAGTAGGGCCTGCCCATGTTGACGGTGTATTGCACCTTGGCTTTAAGCGAGTCTTTGGGGTCGTAGAAAGTCTCATAGTTTACCGCACTGTTGAAGTAGCCGTATTCGTGCAGCACGTTGGTCGCTGCCTGCGTGCGTATCTCCGGATTGACGGATGAAAGCAGTACAGGGTCGGCGGCAAAGCGGTTGAATATCCATCGGCCGAGCCCCTTCTCGTATTTCTGAAAGCCGTTGTATATCCACAGCCCTATGGGGAAAGGCATCCGCACGCCCAGTATGGAGTTGTTGGGCGCCTTGTCCAGCGCGGCGTTTACTTCTTCCAATGCCGTTTCTCCCACATCGGTTGGTGTAGGATTATCCACCATAGTGGCTTTCTGCCCTATGTAGAGCACCTCCCCTTCAGGCAGATGCTTCGTGGTGGAGCAGGCTGCCAGCAGGCAAAGAATCCATATATAGGGTATGAGATACCTAACTTTATTCATATATTGTTTCTGTTTATCAGGTTCACCACTACTTTTACCATTACATCTTTTTCTTCCGTACGGCTTTCAGCTATCATCAGTGTAAGGGCTACCAGGGTATTGTCGGCAATTCGTTTGCTGCCATCCGGGTTATAAAGAATGCCATTGCCTGCCATGAACCATAGAAAAAGCGTGGCAGCAATCCGTTTGTTCCCGTCACTGAACGAATGATTCTTTGTCACCAGATAGAGCAGTATTGCGGCCTTTTCTTCTACTGACGGATAGAGGTCTTGCCCGCCGAAAGTCTGGTATATTTGCCCGATAGAGCTTTTAAAGGAATCGTCCTTTTCATTACCGAACCATTGACTTCCTCCGAATTTTGCCTTCAATCCCTCTATGGCTTTCATTGCCCCTTCATACGTGGCATGAAACTTTTCTTCGTTGGTAGTTTGCTCTACGGCCAGCTGCTGGTAATCGTATTTGTCCAACGTGTCAAGGGCATAAGTATAGTCGGATACCACTTCAATAAGGCTAAGCGCATCATTGGAAGTCAATGCCTCTTGCGTCTTGACCGTCCGGCCTAATACGTTGACCAGCTGTTTCAACTCCGTATATCGTTGCTCCGTCAAAGCCTTGTTCACGGCATATCCCTTTACCAGGTACTCTTTCAGTACTTTGTTGGCCCAAATACGGAATTGTGTGCCACGCTGGCTCTTTACACGGTATCCGACAGATATAATGACATCTAAACTATAGATTTTTGTAGGCTTATATTTGGAGAAAGTATTATGCAAAATTTGCATATTACTCTTTTCTTCCAATTCGCCTTCTTTGAAAACATTGGAGATGTGGCGCGCTATGACCGACTGGTCTTTTTGGAACAAATCCGACATTTGAGCCTGGGATAGCCATACTGTGTCATTATCCAATTTTACATCGATGGATGTTTGTCCATCAGCTGTCTGATATATTATGATTTTGTTATTCAATTCCATACTTTCACTTCTAATGCAGTTTCATGAACATTATTCGTCGCCCTTTTCTTGTACAGTTTCTTCCCCCCTCTGCCTCTTCCTGAAAATGAACAGTTCGCCCAGCCGGTCCATCTTGCGGCGCAGCACGAGGCCAAGCCCCGTTTCGGTTATTTCGCCATCGAGCACGCTCTCGTAGTTCTTGTTGTAGAACACGCGAACGTAGCGCGTGCCCGAGTTGTCGAGCCTGTACTCCAGCGAGATGTTGTCTATAAACGACTGGGCGTTATTGGTAGCATTCGCCCCCGTGGTCACCTTGCCGCCTATCACTACCTGGATGCGGTCGTTGAAGAAACGTTGCGAGTAGCGGAAGCTGTAGTCAGTCTGCTTGTCGCCCGTCTCGGCCGAAGTGCGGTCTTCTACGCCTACGCTGATGCTGGCACCCTTCATGCTGCCGGCCAGACTGTTAATCTGGTTTTGCAGCACGCTGTTCAGGGCGGCGCCCATGCTGAGGTTTCCCCCACCTCCGCTGCCGCTCCGTCCCATGTAGATGCCGGTGGCCATCATGGCAATGGCCTGCTTGCTGCGCTCTTCGGCGCCCATGGCTTGCAGTTCGTTCTCCACGGTAGCATCTTCCGGGGCAGTGATGTCAAACACCAGGTCGGGGGCCGACAGGCGGTTCTTGATGGCAATGGACACGTCAAAGTTCACCATGCGTGAAGCCCCGTTCTCGCCGCCGTCGCTCACCGATGCGCGAACCCTCTCCGTTGCCTTCAGACTCAGGGTGGGGTCCATCAGGTCGCCGCGCCAGTCCACATAGCTGCCGCTGTCAAACTTGAACTCCTTTAGCGGGATAATGGGCAGCGAGTATTTCATCATGCCGCCGGACAGGGTGTATCGCCCCGTCAGGCTCATGTCGCCTTGCGGCGTGTATTGCAGGCTGAGGTCGCCTCCGCCTTCCAGCTCAATATACTTGCTGCCGTCGGTCACCAGGTCGGCGCGCAGGCGCACGGCATCGTCTATGTGCAGCGACAGCAGCACGTCCATGCCGCCCAGCGACAATGCGCCCCCTTCCAAGGGTTGCACCGTGGTCGTGTCGCTGAACGAGGTGAAGGTCACCAGCTCGTCCAAGCGATCTTCCACCGTCAGCGGAGAGTCGGTCAGCACATAGGTCACATTGGTGTTGCCCAGCAGGTTCATGTTGCCGCGCATGGTCAGTGCGTCCAGCGGCCCGCGCACCATGGCCAGCAGGTCTACGTACACCTTGCCATACACCAGGCTGCCGCGGTGGCGTGGCGCATTGAGCAGGTTGTAGTTCACGGCCTTCAGCTGCAAGTCGGCAGTAGGACGCTCCAGGTTGTTGAAGTCTATTGTGCCGTCTATGCTGAACGGGTTATCGCTGGTGGTGTACAGCGAAAAGCGGTCGAACACCAGCCGGTTGTCCTGTATCTTGATGGGACGGGTGCTGAACCAGTAGCGCGCCCCCGCTTGGCGGATAAATACTGATGTCGTGTCCAGTGACAGTTCGCCTTGCAGGTCGGGCTTCTCCAGCGAGCCGCTCAGCGAGATTTTGCTGTTCAGGTATCCTTGTAGCGTTATCATGTCGTCGGGCACAAAGGCGTTGGCCACAGCCAGGGGGAAGCGCGTCATGCGCGCAGCCACAGCCAGGGTGTCCTTGCCGTCTTTCTCACCCATGATGCCGCCCACGGCAAGTACCTCTTGCCCGTTGATTCTGAACTTGCCGCCCAGCAGGTGCCTGTTGCCCTCGTCCGGCAGCCAGGTGCCTTCCACCCCGATGTCGCCCACCGTTTTTCCCTCGTAGCTCAGTTCCTGTATGTCGGCTCCTGCCGACACTTGCAGCCGCGTGTCTGTCTGCTTGTAGTTGGCGTTGGCCGACAGCAGTCCCCTCAGCTTGGGCAGGTAGGGCAGCACCTGGCTCAGTTCGCTCAGCCGGAAGCGGTTCAGCTCGAGATGGATGTTTTGCAGGGATACCGTGTCTTGAGCATCCGACTGCATGCGGAAGCCTATGCCGTCGTCGCCCTGCATGTCTATGTTGGCATAGACGCGCATGTTCTTATGTAGGTACACCCAGTTGTGCGCCTCCTTGAAGCGGAATTTCCGGTAGGCCACGATGGGTTCTTCGGGGGTGAGGTGCAGCAGCATGCCGTTGCCTTTGCCGTTCCCCTCGGTCAGCGGGCGGGCGTTGAGGCCCAGCAGGATGCCTGTTTCTCCCTTCCCGTCTTTGAAGCCGATGGTCAGTTCGGCGTCCTCGTTGCGTATTTCTCCCGTCAGCCTGCTGTGGAAGGTGAACTGCGGGTTTTTCGGCCCGTTGATGACTCCGCCTTGCAGCTTCATGCGTGTGGTGTCTTGGCTAATGGTGAAATAAATGGTGTCCAGCTGTAGAGAGTCGGCACGCAACCCATGGATGGCGGTGCGCCCGTTGATGCCCCTGTCCGGCGTGAAGCCAAACATAAGGGTGAAGTCATGGTAGCCGATGCCCTGCGCGTCGAGCAGGTAGCCCAGCGGATTCTCGCGCCCGGCTTTCAGCTGTATGCCTGCCGAGGGGAGGGCGCGGCGCAGCTCGGCATGGTCCAGCCTCCGGTTGTCTATCTGCTTCATCAGTAGGTCGGCAAAGAGGGTGCCTTGCTCCATCAGCTGCTTCAGCGTGCTGCGGGCGCGGAAGCGGAGGCCCATGTCGCCGGCAGCCAGGCCTATCTTTACCGAGTCGTGCCGCGCTTCTGCCCCGAGGCTGAAGGCGAACGGGCGCTTCAAGGGCCGGGGCGCGATGCCCAGGCTGTGCAGGTCTACGTTGTCCACATCCACGTCCAGCGTGCCGTCCAGGTAGGTGCGGTCCAGCCGCAAGTCGGCCTTTCCTGTCATTTGCAGCAGGTCGTTGCGACTGCTTAGGCTGACGGAAGCCACCGAAGCCTGCAGTCCGGCTTTCACCCCGATGCCGGTCAAGTCCCAATGCCCGTATTGCAGTTGGTCGAGCGACATTTCCAGGGCTACCGCCGTGCTTGGCAAGGCAATGTCTGTGCCTTTGCCTTGGGCTGTCAGCCGGGCGGATAGCAGGTAAATAGAGTCGTTGGGCAAGAAGTGGTTTATCTGCAGGCTGTCTATACCCAGCTCGGCGTGGTAGGCCTCGCTGGCCAGGTCGTAGTCGGCCTTCAGCCCCAGGAAGCCGGTCTGTTCCTGCAGTTCGAGGGTGGCGGTAAGTTGTGCCCCTTCCAGCCCCACCTTGGCATCGAGCTTCATGCTATCCGGCACGACAAACGTGGCCGAGTCTCCGGCCAGGGTTGTAAGGAAGTTCAGGTCGCCCGTGCGCATCCGCAAGTCCATGTTGCCGGTGCGGCGGGTGCTGTCGTTCAGATTCCAGAATTCGCCCCCGCCCTCCAGCGCAAAGGCGCCCGGCAGGTCGATGTTGAAGCGCGATATCTGCATCTGCCTCAGGTTTCCCTCGGTGCCGGCGCGCACCATGAGCGGATGCATGGGGTAGTTTTCCTTAAACGATGCGGGCAGGCTGCCGGCCAGTAGCATGACGTCTTGCTTGCCGATGCGGGCATTCAGCCGGGTGCTGAGGTGGCCGGTGGTGGGCATGTCTATCAGCTCCCAGTAGGTCTGTACGCTGAGGTCTATCTCGCTGTTGGGGGTGAGCAGCCGCAGGGAGGGGATGCGTATGGTGGTGGAGTCGGCCTGTACTTCGCCCGTCAGCGAGGTGATGCTGAGGCCGGAGTGCTCATTCATGGCCAGTTCCCGGATGCGTGCCCGGATGTCGTGCCCGCAGTAGTGCACGGAGTCGATGCCCAGCCGCACGTCGCGCAGGGCAATGTGCGCGGGGTTGAAGCCCGGTGTATTGACCGTGTCCGCCGCCCCCGTGCGGTAGTCCAGGGCAGTGCCCGCCAGTAGGAATTGCCCGAAGCTGTAGGCCTGCCGGCCCAGGTCGGCCTCCGCCTCGCTGATGTCGATGTTGCCTACGCGGGCATCCAGCCGCAGGCTGTCCGGCGGCATGTCGAGTCCTACGGATATGTCGGCCAACTTCAGTTCGTGCAGCCGTATTTTCCAGTTCAGCGGGGTTGTGGCGGTGGTGTCTTCGGGCTCGGGCGGCAAGGTGTCGGTCAGCTGCACCTGCACGTGCGTGTCGGCCAGCTCCACGCTGTTCAGCACCACCGTTTCATGCACCAGGTCCACGCCGTGGCTTTTCAGGAAGAAGCGCCCCAGCGTGCCCTGCACCTGCATACCGGGCAGCAGGCGTGCCGAGTTGACTGCCACCCCTTCGAGGGTGATGCCGTCCACTTCCACCTGTCCGCGCAGCAAGGGCAGGGCCTGCACGCTGACGTTGAGGCTGCCCAGGCGCAGCAATGTGTCGGGTGCTTGTACATCTGCGGCAGTGCTGTCGGCAGGCTGCACCACCTGTACGCCGCGCACCAGCAGGTTCAGCGGGAAGCGCAAGTCTATGCGCTCCACGTCAATCTCCATGCCCGTGGCTTCGGAAGCCAGCGTGGTGGCCTGTCGGCGGATGAAGTCTTGCACGGGCGGCACGTAGAGCAACACCATCAGCAAGATAAACAGCGCTACCGGGGTGAGCAGCACCCAGAGCGCCACCCGCAGTGCGGTTCGTTTTTTGTGGTTTATCGTTTCGGTCATTACGGTTCAGCTTGTTGTCGGCAGAAGGTACATCTCATTAGCAGTAAAGTTTTCTTGCTGTCATGCTGAACAAAGTGAAGCATCTCCTATTGGTCGGAGTAAACGGGAGATCCTTCACGTACGTTCAGGATGACAAAGCAAAAAGACAGTACGGCTGCATTCAGATACTCCTTTGTTAAATTACTACAAAGAAAGCGATTTTATCCGACATTTGCAGCACCGTGGTATGAAAAAACCTCGAAATGCCCCAAACGGGACATCGGGGCCTGCCCGGAACGGATGTTTGTTTGACATTATATTTTATCATATCATGTACGTATTTCCTTCGCTCCATGTTCGCTTCTATAGCGACGGCAATAGAGCGAACATGGAACGAATCTGGTACGAACCTGGTACGAAGGAGGTGCGACGAAGGTATAAATAGGTATCTTATCTGCTTGGTATTCAGATGGATATGATATATTCTATGTAAATATTTTTAGATATTTAAAATTTGTAAAAGTATAGATATTTCAATATTGATATAAATAAAAATTACTATTTTGAAAGGGACGGAAGGGTGGGGCGAGTGGGTACATGCGGCACACATTTTGGGACCTTAATTTTTGAAAAAATCGGGAAAACGACATGTTTTGTCGCCTGCGGCTGCTATCTTTGGAGAAAAATAAAAACACGATGCGTTATGGGAAAACGATTGGAAGGCATACAGCGCATGCTGGTCATTGTCAATAAACTAAAGGACTGCCGCACGTGCGTGCCGCAGGAAGAACTGAGGCGGCACGTGGCCCGGTGCATGGAGGCGCGGGGCTATGCGGCGGTGGACGTGCGCACGCTGCAGCGCGACTTCAAGGAGATTGCCGAACTGTTTGGTATAGAAATCGCGGCGGACAAGGCGCGCGGCGGCTACTACATCAAGGAGCAGGACGGCCGGCTGGCCGAGCGATACGAACAGCTGCTGCTGAACTTCGACCTGCTGAACGCGCTGGCGGCGGACAACGACCTGTCGTCGTACGTGTTGGCCGAGCACCACCGCCCGCTGCACAGCGAGTGGCTGGCGCCACTGATAGGGGCCATCAAGGGGTGTCACCCCGTGGCGTTTCAATATGTGTTGGTGCGACACGATGACGAGGTGGCGGAGAAGCGCGTGCAGCCCTACTACCTGAAGGAGTCCAACCAGCGGTGGTATCTGCTGGCCTACGAGGGTGAGACGTTGAAGACCTTCGGGGTGGACCGCATCCGGCAGTTGCAGGTGATGGAGGGCGAGCGTTTCCGTCGCGACCGGCAGGTGGATGTGGAGGCGTTGTTTCGCGACTGCTACGGCATCTGGAACCAGCAAGACATTCCGGTGGAAGACATTGAGCTGCGCTACGACGCCCTCGACGGGAAGTTTCTGAAATCCGTCCCCCTGCACCACTCCCAGCAGGTGCTGGCGGACACGCCGGAGGAGTTTCGCATCGCTCTGCGGCTGCGCATCACCAACGACTTTGTGATGGAGCTGCTGTCGCGTAGCCGTTCGCTGGAGGTCGTCCGCCCGCAACACCTCCGGGAGCGGGTGCGGCAGGTGTATGAGGAGGCGTTGAGGCGGAATTCGTAAAGCGGCATTGAATGGTGATTTATCTGGATATTTTTAGGCACGAATTACGCGGATTTCACGGATTTATTATTGATGTAATCAGATGGAATCCTGCGTTTATAATGAAAATTATCCGTGAAATCCGTGTAATCCGCGCCTAAACTTGGTGTATAACCTAAAACGATTGATAATTAAAATGAGCGTGTTATGAAGACGAAAATGAAAATCCGGTTGCTCGGCCTGTTGGCTGTGGCTCTGTTGTTTCCGGCAAGCCTTTGCGGGCAGCAGCTTCACCGCTACGTGGTGGAGGTGGTGACGGAGCCCGTAGAGCGCGATGTCAAAGTAGAGAAACTGATAAACGGCGAGAGCCGCGTGGTGCCCCAAGGGCGGAGGCGGACGGTGAGTTACTACGAAATCATTTCCCGAACGCCCCTCACCCTGGCTCAGTGCAATGACTCCATCCGGTTGGGCCGCGCCAGGCTGGTGCCCAATCCCCGCCGTTCCCGCAAGGTGGAGGAAGACCTCTTGACCCGCAAGAATATGACGATGGACGGCTGGGAGGACATCGACGTTTGGGACGTAGACCCCACGGAGTACGACCTGATGTATGAGGACCCGGACTTGTACGATTTTATTGCGGACTGATTTTTATAACAATATCCCCTTTATGAGTTTGTATTTCAATTAGAAGTTAGTATCTTTGCCGTGCCGGGCGGTAGTGGCTGCCGGCAAATTTACATAATGGTTAATTGATGAAAGTGTAGCTTTTACCTTTGTCTTGAAGTCTGGTAAACTAAAAGTGAATGTAAGGTATGGCAATCGCGCTCATCACTTGTCTGTATATGCTTGTTCGAGCCATATACATTTCAAGTGTGGGGATATTGTCTATTTACATTCGGGTTTTACCAGAGCCTAAGACAAGATAGACAGTGGGACTCCACACTTTCTTTTTGTGGTTTCGCCAAGAGGAGTCCGGGCGGGAAAAATGTATGTGCACATGATATTCGAAGAAACAATGCGGTCTATTTTGCTTGAGAATCAACCTTGCAGTTCTCGCAAATTCTATGTGGAAAAGCGTTACTGGAAATGTCGTTTCCTTTTAGTTCTGTCCTTATGCATTGCTGCGATATTTATAAGTAGTTGTAGTTCTGATAATGATGCAACCTTTCCAAAAATTACTCATTTGGCATTTCAAACAGAGGAGAATGGGAAATGGGGAATGGTAGGAGTGGATGGGAAAGTTCTGTTTGAAGATAAAATTGAATACAAATGGGGGATGCGTCCTTCTTGTGCAATAAATGGAATATTTCGAACTTGGGAATTTGATCAAATTCAACGAATCGAAAAAATAAAGTATTATACAGCAACAGAAGAACCTCAACAGGTTGGTTTGGTTGATGGTTACAAAGATGGCGGCATATATAGTGAAGGTATCATTCCTGTGGTTGCGCATGAAGGACGCATTCACTACATTAATAATGTGGGTGATACTGTTTTTTGTTTAAATCCTTATAAAGGTAAAGAATTTCATTTGGTAAGTTCTTACTTTACAGAACAACGTGCATGCTTTGCTACGGAAGATTATAAGCTTGGTTATATAGATCCTAAAGGGAATGTGGTAATAGAACCTATTTACGATGCAGCATCTCCTTTTCATGAAGGTAAAGCTATTGTATATAAAAGAGAAAAAGATAAATTTATTGTCATAGATGTAAATGGACATGAATTATTTGAAATTGGAGCAAATGGAGCGCGATTAGGTAACACCATATTTTATAATGGGTATTGTGTAATAGGTAATTTCTTGTGTAATGACAAGGGTGAAAGAATACAAAGAATGCCCGCAAAGGCTGATAAGGTTTCTTTTTTTAGCGATGGCATTGCATTGTTTCAAGATAAAGAGACTAAGCGATGGCAACAAATGGATATTAGTGGGAACATTATTGGCGACTATCAGTATGATAGAGTTTTAGGCTTTGCAGATGAATTGACTTTTGTGGCTAATACATTAATAAATACAAAGGGAGAAGAAGATGATGATGAAACTCAGGATGAAGATAAATATATGAATGTATATGCAATTGATAAGAATGGGAAAGTTTGTAATCAAATAGATAACCTCCTTCGGTTTTATCCTTTGTATGAAAATATAGTTATGAGTGAAAATGGCAGATACTATTTTGCTGATAAAAATGGGAATCCTATTAACAATGACTCTTTTCATTTTGTCAACGTACCTGCATATACTTATTTTCCAAGTTTTTCAAAGTTCATTTCATATTTGAATAGCTCGCCACTTTATGGAGAACATTACTCTGGTACTGTGAGAACTAGCTATTTTGATGAATATAGAACTGTTGCATCAATTCTTGACCAATTAACCGATTCAGGTATTGGAAAACTGAAACTTGGTCAAACGGCAGCTGATCTTATCAAAGAATTCGGTGTTAATCATGTACCTACAAAAGGAGACTTTAATTTAGGGTATATGCTTCAAGGGATAAATTGGTTTCACGCTGTTTGTACAGTCGCACTTTTACCTCCAGAAGGTGAAGTTGCTGCCATAGGGATTCATTTTTATTCATCAAGTCTGCCTGGTGATGAAAATATATCAGAAAGAATATCAAATGCAATTATAACGTATTTGGATCAATTGGGTTTTGACAAGTATGAAAATAACGGGATTTTTTATTATTTTACAAATCAACGAAGTTATAGTTTGATTTATAATCCCGCGCATTCTCGTATAAGCTTAATGTCAAATTACAGGAGAGATGATCTGGATTTAATTTATTAGAATTTGTGCAGAATAAGAAATAGAGTTTATGGTTATCACTGCTCTACAACTTTATTTGATATAATGCCTGTTCTGAATTTAAGTTTTATGGAAACAATGTTTAAGTTATTTGATCCTCAGGCTCGTACTATAGATAAATTGATGGATGTTTCTGGAAACTATTTTGTGGTATTACGTAAAGGATGCCAATTGCCTCATATAGATGTAATCCCAATCTACACGCAATGGAAATACGAAGGGGAATTGTATGACATTGTTTACACGGGTATTAATCTCAGAAAGCGGGATTATGCCCAAGATTTTAAGAGAAACAATGCGGGACGCTCAACTTTGCGTAAGTCTTTGGGCAGTATGATGGGGTTGACTAAAGTTCCTCGTGACAAGAAAAATCCCTCGAACGGTAAAACCAAATTTTGCGATTGGGATGAAGAACTTTTATCACAATGGATGAAGGAGAACTTGTTGCTGTTTTATTGTACATGTATGTCTGATGAGGAAATCGTGCGAAATAAGAAAGTATATATACGTTTGTATAACCCTCCATTAAATTTGAAAGGAAATACAAATAAGATAAATAGAGCATTGAGGGCAAAATTAACAGAATTGCGTAGATACTCAGGAGAGATAATACAGAAATTTTGAAAATAAATAAATTATGAAATAATGGATAAAATTGTAAACTTTTTGGATGAATACCTGCGTAAGACAGGCAGGGAGAGTATCGGTGCAGTAGAAGCCAATGCGCTTCTCGACAAGACAGGTTTGTTGAAGGACAATCCGCAAAGGCCGGGTTTGCCTTTGCGGAACAGGTTGCGTAAGAGCAAGTTGCCTTATGCTTACCAAGTGGCAGGGAAATATTCAAAATGGGTTATTCCAATTTCTCCTCAAAGAAAAGGAAGTGAATAATTCTTGTTTAACAAATAGTATTGGACATTATGGATAATGAAAAGAATATTTCTTCTATTATCGGAGTAAAAGCCATATTATCTAATAATATCGGGGTTGAGAAACATAATTATTACTATGTTTTGTATGGCTTAGCAGGGGTATTTATTGCTTGTTGGCTTATGGCATTTTGTGATTTAATAGGAATTTCAATTTGAATTAAAGAATGAATAAATATGAATGTTCAAAAAACAGAAAACAGTATTTCTTATACAGAGTGGGTGCAATGTCCCTATTGCCACCAAGTAATTAAGGCTCCCAATGTCCCCGGAGTGATATTTTTATGTCCGGATTGTGGCAGAGAGTTAATTAGCTCTGATAGGATTGTTGAACAGGAACAGGTAGCGGTGAAAAAGAAAGAGAAACAAAGGGATTTAATTTGGTGTGGAGTGGTAGGTGCGCTTGTTGCAATTATGGTGGCAGTGGCGCTTGTCTATAAAAGTCATTATGAAAAAATGATAGAGGAAGGCGTAAGGAACGAGATATATGCTCATTTGGCTGAAAGAATACGAAACGGGGGAAGCCTTCGTGAAATAGTGACAGGGGATGCAATGCAAAATGAAGCAGATATTGCGGTAGATGACTCGCAAGTAAGTGAGGTTCATGATTGGGAAAAAATAGACGAATGGCAGGATTTGAGTTATGGTGATGGGAGTAAATACATTCTCTATAAAGATAAAAATAGCGAGGAAATGGTGATAGATTTCGTGATGCGTGCTACAACTCTTCGCTATAAGTGTCAGAAGTATACGGTGAAAAGCGATAAAGAGTTCCTGTGCCATGAACCCTATGACACTCCTGGCGGTGCAAGAGGGGATTTCTATTTAAAAGCAGGTACCCCTATTTATGTTATTCAGGTAGGGAATGGTGTACAAGCTATAGATGATAATGGCTATTATGACGTTACTGGGCTTTTGGTGACTCTTGATGAACATCGTGCGCGAATCTTCATGGATAATTATGCCGCTAAGGGAAGAGGATATTTTATGCTGTATGCAGCATTAGGTAAATAGTGAATTAGCGGGAGGTTATGGGATGAAAGATTTGGATAAGTTTGTGCTTTATGACCCAGTGGAGACGAATGGTACATCGAGCATACCGGATAGAAAAGGTTGTTATTTGATAGTCCTTCGTTCAAACGCTACATTTATTGAGTGTAAGAAGATCGCTATTGCTCCTAAATTGACATCAATAGATGTTTCGGGCACTTCATTTGGTGTAGTCTATGTGGGGGAAACAAAAAACTTGCGGGATGAATATGAAAATAACTTTCTTGGGAAAGTCGGGAATAATTCGTCTTTTTGGAAGTCTATAGGTTGCCTGATGGGGTATACCTTGTACCAAGGTGACACCTCTTCAGCTACCGGGGCATTCAGCAAATTTTCAGTAGCGGCAGAAAAGGGAATTAAAAAGTGGATTACAGGAAATCTGTTATTCTTGTACTGTGCTGATGAAGGAGGCCAATGTGCTGAACAGGAATTGATAAATGCTTATAATCCACCGCTGAATCTTTTGAATAATTCCAATAAGGTTAATTCCCAGTATAGGAAAAAGCTTTCGGAATTGAGAAATATATCTGCATCGAAAACAAAGGGAGTTCAGCGCAGTCGCCGTAATGAGCCCAAAAACGATATGTCGCTTTCTGTGAATGTTCAAAAAGAGATAGCTGACATGCAAAAAAGAATTCAAGAACGGATGCAAAACCCAAAAAGGCAAAATGTTTTTTGTCCTCGTTGCGGAGCGAGTCTTGTGGTTCCCGATGGATTGAAAAATGAAAAAAAACTTTCTTGTTCAATATGTGGAGCAAGTTTTTCTAATCCGTTGTATGATTCCAATAAGGGGGAAACGAAAGATAAGATAACCCTTAAAAAGGGTATCATTTTTATTACGGCTGTAATTTTGATTTGCATATGGTTTGCAAATATGGAAATTAGTCCTGATACAAATAGGCATGGGGCAGTTCGATATTATTTGAAATACCATTATCTTAAAGATCCGGATAGTTATCAATCTATAGACTGGAATACTACCCAATCAGGTGATAAAATCTATGTGCGTCATAAATATAGAGCTAAAAATAGCTTCGGAGGTTATGTGGTTGAAGAAAAAACATTTATATTTGATACAGAAGGAAATCTTAAAGAAATTGTAGATTAAAAAGTGAACCATGGAACAGTGGAATTTACTACAAAAGAATGCTACACAGATATTATCTGATGGTATGCATGAGTTACTGCGGCAGCCATATCGTAAATTGGATTCGGTTATGTCCCCAATGTCAGGTAATTATTTGATTTCATTGGATACACTTGGCTTGTATGCAGGTGAAAGTTTGGATGTGGCACACAGGTTAGAGCAGCAATCAAAGCCTAAGACTTCTACATTCTATAAAAACTATCAGAAGCAGGTAGGGATTGCAGCTAAGCCTATAACGAATTTTAGAGCACAAACGATTCATACAACTTTGGGGCGTAAAGAATTGGAAGAGTTCTGTATTGTCAATATACCTACCCCTTTGAATAAATTCCAATTGGACAAAAAGGCTAAAGTTGTGTTGGAGGATATGGGTATGTGGAAGGAAATACAGGCTAAATCATCTGCTATCTTAGAAACAGGCATGCAGGAAGCGTTATCTTTTCCTCAACAGGAATGGAATCCACTTCTTGTTCCGGATAAAGGAGGAGTGTACTTAATTTATCATAGAGGAAAGCTGATTTATATTGGTGAAACATCTTGTATGTCAGAACGAATAAAAACTCACTCTGGACAGACCTATTTTTCTGCTTTCCGGAGAAATTGTGGAACAATATTATTTAGTTTTGTCCTACAGGAGAGAAATGGTAAGAAACGTTACTTTACGGAAAAAGAGGATTATACGATAGATTGCTTTTTAAAGGAGTGTACTGTTGTCCCATTCCCGGTAGCTATAGGTAGGGGAGAGTTGGAAGAATATCTGATTAGAAAATTCACTCCTGTATTAAATAAGAAATGAATTGTTGCTTATTGACTGGCTGAAATTTAGGCAAGAGCATGGGGATGAATGCCTACAGTGCTCCCAGATGCTGGATAGCATTATTGAGAATAGGGGCTACTGAGAAGACGGAACGGCGGATAATTTAAAAGAAAAGAGAAGTATTTTCTCAAACGAATTGCTTACATTTGCAAAAAAAGACTCAAAAGGTGGTATGGTACCACCTTTTGAGGTGGTAAATGAAGATGGGGCAATGGTAAAGCGAGTTACATTAGAGAATTTGTTTGCAGCATGGCAAGCGTTGTTGCCGCTGGATGACGGCATGAGGTTGCGCCTTCGTAAGAAATTTACGGTGGAATACAATTATAATAGCAATCATATCGAGGGCAATACCTTGACTTACGGACAAACGGAATTACTGCTGTTGTTTGGCAAGGTAAGCGGAGAAGGCAGCTTGAAAGACTTCAATGATATGAAGGCGAGTGATGTGGGATTGAAGATGGTGGAAGAAGAAGTGCGGCAACGAGCGGTTCCATTGACACAAAACTTCATACGGCAGTTGCATCATACCCTATTGCGTGAAGACTATACCGTTTACCGCACGCTTCCCGGTGGTGTGGAAACCGGCTACGTCATTCACGCCGGACGATACAAGACCCGCCCTAACAGTGTCATTACACGTTACGGCAATAGGTTTGAATACGCATCACCGGAGGAAACGCCGGCTTTTATGGCAGATTTGGTGGACTGGTATAATGCGGCGGAACAGTCGGGTGTGCTGACACCGGTGGAACTGGCGGCACTTTTCCACTACCGCTATATACGCATCCATCCTTTTGAGGACGGGAACGGACGTATTGCCCGATTGTTGGTGAATTACATCCTGAGCCGGCACGGTTGGCCGATGGTGGTAGTCCGTACACGTAAAAAGCAGGCTTATATCGAAGCTTTGCATCAGACGGATCTGATAGTGGGCAATAATCCGGGTGACGGCGCGCATGCCACGCTGGCACAGATACGCCCGTTTGTGAATTATTTTAAGAAGCTGGTGTCTGATGAATTGAGCAACGACATCGATTTCGTCACACACTGTGGAACGGATGCTTGGTGGTATGACGGAGAGCGGATAAAGTTTCGCAGCCCGAATGCTTCACGGCTGCTGGAACTTCTTCAAAAGAATCCTTTCACCACCTATATGGAAATCTCCGGTTTGCTGGGAATCAATATGTCAGCCGTACAGAAACTCATTAAAGGAATGACAGATAAAGGTTATATCGGGCGAAGTGAAAAGGAGGGTAATTGGCATGTGTTTGCCATACGCTAGTCTCGGATGCTGGATAGCATCATTGAGAACAGGGGTGAGTAAATAGTTGCTGCCCGGCTGATGTTCTTTCGCACGGAATTGCTACCTTTGCGCCGCAAATGGAAAGTTTATAGTACGCTGTTGTTATGATATCCGTAGAAGGACTCAAGGTAGAATTCAATGCCACTCCGCTGTTTGAAGACGTTTCTTATGTGATAAACAAGAAAGACCGCATTGCGCTGGTAGGAAAGAACGGTGCGGGCAAGTCGACCATGCTGAAGATATTGGCGGGCTTGCAGCAGCCTACGGCGGGCACGGTGGCCGTGCCACGCGATTGCACCATCGGCTACCTGCCCCAGGTGATGAAGCTGGCCGATAGCCGCACGGTGATGCAGGAGGCTGAGCAGGCTTTTGCACACATCCATGAGATGCAGGCCGACATTGACCGCATCAATGGGGAGCTGGCTGAGCGTACCGACTATGAGAGTGAGGATTACCAGAAACTGATAGAACGCTTTACGCACCTGAATGACCGCTTCCTGATGATGGGCGGCACCAATTACCAGGCAGAGATTGAGCGCACGTTGCAGGGACTGGGCTTTGAGCGCACGGACTTTGACCGCCCCACAAGCGAGTTCTCGGGCGGGTGGCGCATGCGCATCGAGCTGGCCAAACTGCTGTTGCAGCGCCCCGACGTGCTGCTGCTGGACGAGCCTACCAATCACCTGGACATAGAGAGCATACAGTGGCTGGAGCAGTTCCTAGCCACGCGAGCCAATGCGGTGGTGCTGGTGAGTCACGACCGCGCCTTCCTGAACAACGTCACCACGCGCACCATTGAAATATCTTGTGGACACATCTACGACTATAAAGTGAAGTACGACGACTTTGTGCGCCTGCGCAAGGAACGCCGCGAGCAGCAGCTCCGTGCCTACGAGAATCAGCAGAAGCAGATAGAAGACACCGAGGCCTTCATTGAGCGCTTCCGCTACAAGGCCACCAAGGCTGTGCAGGTGCAGAGCCGCATCAAGCAGCTGGCCAAGCTGGAGCGCATCGAGGTGGACGAGGAGGACACATCGGCTCTCCGCCTCAAGTTCACCTGCTCCAGTCGGAGCGGAAATTACCCTGTCATTTGCGAGAACGTGGCCAAGGCATACGGCGACCATGTGGTGTTTCACGACGTGAACCTCACCATCAACCGGGGCGAGAAGGTGGCTTTCGTGGGCAAGAACGGCGAAGGTAAGTCTACGCTGGTGAAGTGCATCATGGGTGAGATAACCGACTATACGGGCCGCCTCACTCTGGGGCACAATGTGCAGATAGGATACTTCGCGCAGAACCAGGCACAGCTACTGGACGAGAACCTGACGGTGTTCGACACCATCGATCGGGTGGCCGTGGACGACATCCGTACCCGCATACGCGACATATTGGGCGCCTTCATGTTTGGTGGCGAGGCATCGGAAAAGAAAGTCCGTGTGCTGAGCGGAGGCGAGCGCACGCGCCTGGCCATGATAAAACTGCTGCTCGAGCCGGTGAACTTCCTCATCCTCGACGAGCCCACCAACCACCTGGACATGCGCTCGAAGGACGTGCTGAAGGAGGCCATCCGCGACTTCGACGGTACGGTCATCCTCGTAAGTCACGACCGCGACTTCCTGGACGGGCTGGCCACCAAGGTCTATGAGTTTGGCGGCGGATTGGTCAGGGAGCACCTGGGCGGCATCTACGACTTCTTGCGCAGCAAAACTTCCGCTCCCGACCTCCCGGGCAATGGCGAACGGCTGGATGCGCTTTTCCTGGACAAGGGCAAGGCAAAGTCCGCAGAAGACGCTGCCTCCGCCAAGGGAAGCGGCGGGGAAAAGTCCGCCCGCCTCTCCTACGAAGAGCAGAAGGAACGCAACAAGCGGTTGAAAAGGCTGGAGCGCCGTGTGGCCGACTGCGAGGCGGAGATATCCGAGATAGAGTCGGCCATCGCCATACTGGAGGCGCAGATGGCTACGCCCGAGGGGGCGGCGGACATGTCGCTTTACGACAAGCACCAGAAACTCAAGGCCCGACTGGATGAAGCTATGGAAGAATGGGACGCCGCCTCGACAGCATTGGATGATGAAAAAGGCGGACAAACGGAATGACACCCATACCCCCTCCAGAACACCCTGTAGCGGGGCATTGGGACACCACCGGTGGTGTCTGCCGGACATCACCAGTGATGACCACTTGATATCACCAGTGATGTCTGCCCCACATCACCAGTGGTGCCTGCGAGGAACGTTGAGATGTAGAAAATGATTTACTAACTAAATATACTTTATCTTATTATGAACTTGAAACATTACCTCCCCGTTGCAGCCGCCTGCCTCATTATGGCCGGCTGCAACACCGGCAAGACGGGCCAGACCATCGGCATCGACCTTGCCAACCTCGACACCACGGCACTGCCGGGTACCGATTTTTACCAATACGCCTGCGGCGGCTGGATGAAAAAACACCCGCTCACGGCCGAGTACTCGCAATACGGCTCCTTCACCATCCTGGCCGAGGAGAACCGCAAGCAGATGCAGGGCCTCATCGAAGGGCTGGCCGCCCAGCAGCACGAGGCCGGCAGCGTGGCTCAGAAGGTGGCCGACCTCTACAAGATGGCCATGGACAGCGTGAAACTCAACCAAGACGGCATTGCCCCCATCAAGGCTGAGCTGGAAGAAATAGCCGCACTGAAGGACAAGAAAGACGTATACGCCCTGCTTGGCTCGCTGGAGCGCCGCGGCATTACCAGCTACCTGGGTACCGGCGTGGGTGCCGACCAGAAGAACAGCGCGATGAACGCCGTCTACACCGGTCAGGCAGGCCTCTCGATGGGCGAGCGCGACTACTACCTGGCTACCGACGAGGCTACCACCAAGATACGCGAAGCCTTCAAGGTGCACGTGGTGAAGATGCTGCAGCTGGCCGGCTACGATGAGGCCACCGCACAGAAGACCCGCGACATCGTGATGGACGTGGAGACCCGCTTGGCCGAAGCCTTCCGCAGCATGGTGGAACTGCGCGACCCGCAAGCCAACTACAACAAGATGACAATGGACGACGTGCGCAAGCAGACGCCCACCTTCAACTGGGATGCCTACCTTACCAATCTCGGACTGAAAGACGTGCAGGAAATCATCGTGCAGCAGCCCGAGGCTTTGACTGCCGCCGCCAAGCTGCTCGACACCCTGCCTGCCGACCAACAGGTGCTTTACCTGCAATGGAAACTCATCGACCATGCCGCCTCCTTCCTGAGCGACGACATCGTGGAGCAGAACTTCGACTTCTATAGCCGCACCATGAGCGGCGCGCAGGAGATGCAACCCCGCTGGAAGCGTGCCGTCTCCGTCACCAGCGGCGTGCTGGGCGAAGCCGTAGGCCAGATGTATGTGGAGAAATACTTCCCCGCAGCAGCCAAGGAACGCATGGTAGGCCTCGTGAAGAACCTGCAAGACGCCTTGGGCGAACGCATCAAGGCACTGGAATGGATGAGCGACGAGACCAAGGCCAAGGCGCTGGAGAAGCTGGCTGCCTTCCACGTCAAGATAGGCTATCCCGACAAGTGGAAAGACTACAGCAAGCTGGAGATAAAGAACGACTCCTACTATGCCAACATAGAGCGTGCTACCGTATGGGCCAGCGACGAGAACATGGCCAAGGCCGGCAAGCCCGTGGACAAGGAAGAGTGGCACATGACTCCGCAGACGGTGAATGCCTACTACAACCCCACAACCAATGAAATCTGCTTCCCCGCCGGTATCTTGCAGCCGCCTTTCTTCGACATGAATGCGGATGATGCCTTCAACTACGGTGCCATCGGCGTAGTCATTGGCCATGAGATGACCCACGGATTCGACGACCAGGGCCGTCAATACGACAAGGAAGGCAACCTGACCGACTGGTGGACGGCTGAGGATGCCGAGCGCTTCAACGAGCGTGCCCAGGTGATGGTGAACTTCTTCGACAGCATTCAGGTGGCTCCGGGCGTGCATGCCAACGGAAAGCAGACGCTGGGCGAAAACATTGCCGACTACGGTGGTCTGCAAGTGTCTTATCAAGCCTTCAAAAAGGCCACGGCACAGAACCCGCTGCCTGTAGTAGACGGCCTGACACCCGAGCAACGCTTCTTCCTGGCCTATGCCGGCGTATGGGCCAACAATGTGCGTCCCGAGTTCGTGCTCTACCTCACCAAGATGGATGTACACTCGTTGGGCGAATGGCGTGTAAACGGTGCTCTGCCCCAGATAGACGCTTGGTATGAAGCCTTCAATATTACCGAGAGCGACCCGATGTTCTTGCCTAAGGCAGAGCGGGTATCTATCTGGTAAACGGATATTCCCCGTCCTGATATGTCAAAGCCTCTGTGCGGATAAAACCGTGCAGGGGCTTTTTTGTTCATTTCATAAGCCCTTGTTGCAGAAAATCTCAAAAAAACGATAAAAAGCATCAGGCGCTTTAGGAATGTGGTTGTCACGGAGCATCATAATAACAAATGCATCACATTTGACAACCATGAAATATTCTATTAAAACAGTTGCCTTGCTGGCCTTGATGACGCATGCTGTGGCATGTCCGATATCTGCTGAACACCATTGTTATAGCATGTTGAAGAACGATACCTTGATTATAGGAAATCGGGTCGTGGAGCGTAAGTTCCTGTGGAATGGCGGACAACTGATAACGCATAGCATTGTTGATAAAAAAGGGAATCATACTTTGTTTAACCAAGGGAATGAATGCGACTTTATAATTAATACCAAAGAAAAAGGCCCTTCCTCCAATGCCCGATACCAGATGATGTGGGTGGAATCCAATTCCATTCACGAATCTTATCTGAAAACCATTATCACTTACGACGTGGCAGATGTACAGATTCGCAGGGAATACCGCATCTATGAAGATTGCCCGGTCATCGCGTGCGACACTTATTTGAAAGGTGCGTTGCACGATGTGTCTGCTGCCCAAGAACTGAATGACGTGGCTAACCGTAAGAATATTGAATTTGCAGCCGATATGGAGTCGCGACAAAAGAATGCGGTCTTGGACCAGTTGCATGTGGCGGGTCAACACTGGCAAGTCAAGGCCGTAGAGTTCCTGGACGTTACGGATTGGAATAACAATCTGGTAGTGGAGCGTCGGTTCATTCCTTATCGTAAAAGGGGGTATCGGGGTAACCTGCTGTTTGCCAAAAATATGGAAACGGGTGGCGGCTTTTTCTTCCTGAAAGAGGCGCCTTGTTCGGATGTGCAGTTGGCTTATCCGGGGGCCGACTTTATCAGTGACTTTGGCAAATTACAGGTCACCGGCTTGGGGATTACCTCGAAAGATATTACTCCGGACACATGGGTGAGGGCTTATAGTTGTGCGTTGGGCATTTTCCACGGGTCGGAGTTGGAGGCCTTGAAAGCCTTGCGCTCTTACCAAAAGAAGCAGCGCATGCTTCTGCCGGGAAGGGATGAAATGGTGATGATGAATACGTGGGGAGACCGTAGCCAGGACGCGAAAGTAAATGAAGCCTTCTGCCTTCGGGAGCTGGAGTTGGCACATCGGCTGGGCATTACGTATTTTCAGGTAGATGACGGATGGCAAGTAGGGAAAAGTCCCAATTCGGCCGTAGCGAAAGGCTCATTCAAAGACATCTGGAGCAATCCGGATTATTGGACACCGGACCCTGTGAAGTATCCCCGGGGCTTGGCACCTATTGTGGAAAAAGGGAAGCAGCTGGGCATAGAGATAGGCCTTTGGTTTAATCCCAGCATACAGAATGATTTTGCCGATTGGGAGAAAGATGCCGATGCATTGATAAAACTGTATCGTGATTATGGCATACGCACGTTTAAAATAGATGGGCTGAACATAGCGAGTAAGCGGGCAGAAGTAAATCTGCGCAAGATGTTTGACAAGGTGCTGCAGGCCACCCATAATCAGGCAGTTTTCAATCTGGATGTTACGGCAGGGAAGCGCGGCGGCTATTTCTATTTTAGTGAATATGGCAACATCTTTTTGGAGAACCGTTATACGGATTGGCAGAACTATTATCCGTATTGGACACTGCGCAACCTATGGATGCTGTCCCGATATGTGCCGGCTGAAAAACTCCAGATAGAGTTCTTGAACAAATGGAGAAATGCAGCGAAATACGAAGAAGACCTCTTTGCGCCGGCCAACTATTCCTTTGAATACCTCTTTGCCACCACCATGGCGGCTCAGCCTCTGGCCTGGCTGGAAGCATCCAACTTGCCGGAAAGCGCCTATGCTATCCGGCCTGTGGTAAGCCAATACAAGGAAGTAAGTCATGACTTTCATCAAGGAACAATATTGCCTGTTGGCGAAGAGCCTTCCGGCAGGTCGTGGACCGGTTTTCAGTCTATTGCTTCTGAGGAAGAAGGATATCTGCTGATTTTTCGTGAGAAGACTCCTGAAGAGAAAGGAGAGCTGGCCACATGGCTTCCGGAAGGGGAAAGGGTGAAGCTTGCTCCTGTCTTAGGGGATGGGAAAGTCATGGAAGTGATGACGGGAAGAAACGGGCGAATAGAGGTCACACTTCCGCAGACAAACAGTTATACACTTTATAAATACACATATTAAACAGGGTAATCAATGAAAAAGAGAATGTATTTGTTCCTCTTGTTGGCTGTATTGTTCAGCGCAGGAGGTGGAAAGCTATGTGCACAAGATTTGTTGGCCAACGTCTATGGTCGGCACTATGTGTCGCTAAATGGAGAGTGGAATGCTATTGTGGACCTTTACGGGCAAGGGCGCAGAATGCAAGTTTACAAAAACCGCAAACCGACTGATAACAAACAGTTCTACGAGTATTCTTTCGACGGGGGATTGGTATTGAATGTGCCGGGCGATTGGAATTCGCAAATGCCCGAACTGAAATATTATGAAGGCACCGTATGGTATGGTCGGCACTTGACACGGCCGGAAGATGCAGAAGGCAAACGCCTTTATCTTTATTTCGGAGCAGTCAGCTATCGGTGTAAGGTTTACCTGAATGGGGAAGAAATAGCCAGTCATGAAGGAGGCTTTACCCCATTTCAGGTGGAGGTGACAGATAAGTTGAAGGCGGATGATAACTTCTTGGCATTGGAGGTGAACAACACGCGCACCACGGATGCTATACCTGCCATGTCGTTTGATTGGTGGAATTACGGAGGCATTACGCGCGATGTCATGTTGGTCAGTGTGCCTCAGGTTCATATCGCAGATTATTTTGTGCAGCTTGATAAATACAAGAAGGACTTGATTCATGCTACAGTAACTTTGTCTGAAACCAAGGCGCACCAGGCTGTACAGATTTCGATTCCGGAATTGAAAATCCACACTACTCTGATGACCGATGAAGACGGTGTGGCAAAGGCCAGTATACCCGTGAAGAAGCTGCAACGCTGGTCTCCGGAAGTGCCAAAACTCTATGAAGTGTCGATTGTGACCGGAGGTGACCGCGTAGATGAGAGGATAGGTTTCCGTAACCTCTACGTCAAGGGGGAAGATATCTATCTGAATGACCGTCCTGTATTTTTGCGCAGCATATCCTTTCACGAAGAGATTCCCCAACGGAGTGGGCGGGCCTTTTCGGAGGCAGATGCCGTCATGCTGTTGTCCGAGGCCAAGGCGTTGGGTGCGAACATGATTCGGCTGGCACATTATCCGCAGAACGAATATACAGTCCGCCTGGCGGAAAAGATGGGCTTCTTGTTGTGGGAAGAAATTCCCATTTGGCAGGGCATCGATTTCGAAAATGAGAATACCCGCTTAAAGGCCGGAAATATGATAGCTGAAATGGTGCAGCGAGATAAGAACAGGTGTGCCCTGTCCTTTTGGGGCATTGCCAATGAAACTGCTACATCGGAGCCGCGCAATGAGTTTTTGAAATACTTGAAAAAGCGTTGTGTAGAGATTGACTCTACGCGTCTTATTGTGGCAGCATTCGACTTGGCATATTTCAATGAGCAAACTCAACGGTTTGAGATGAATGATACTATTATTAATATTTTGGATGTAGTGGCTGTCAATAAGTATATGGGCTGGTATCATGACTGGCCAGTAACGCCGGATAAGGCCGTCTGGGACGTGGCTTCCGGCAAGCCGTTGATTATCTCCGAGTTTGGTGGCGAGGCTCTTTATGGCAAGCGCGGCGAGGCTGCAAAGAAAAGTTCGTGGAGTGAAGATTATCAGGCTCAGTTGTATAGGGATAATCTGAGGATGTTTGAGAATATTCCGAACCTGCGCGGCACATCGCCGTGGGTGCTGTTCGATTTCCGTTCACCATTCCGTTTCCATCCTTACCAAGGAGGGGAGTGGAACCGTAAAGGCCTGGTTTCCGACCAAGGGCAGCGCAAAAAGGCTTGGTATATCATGAATGAATATTATAGACAAAAGAGATTAGAAGATTTATCTAACGACTAAAGTTATAACACTATTGCCATGAATTTAAGAATGAAGCGCAGCATCTTTTTTATGCTGGCAATGATGCTCTGCATCAATTGGCACTGTGGTGCCCAAGAGAAAATGGAAATAGACCTGTCCGGAACATGGGCTTTCCAAACCGACTTGATGGACTTCCGGCGCGGGTCATTGGATGTGCGCTTTTGCCATCGCCTGCAAGACAGCATTGTATTGCCGGGCATAACAGACGATTATCAGATAGGCTATAAATCGCCTTATCGGCATCGCGACCGCTTGACGCGCAAATACGAATATATGGGGCCGGCTTGGTATCAGCGAGACATTGCCATTCCCAAAGAATGGAAAGGGAAACGCATTTTCATGTATTTCGAGCGCACGCATTGGCTGACTTCCGTATATGTAGGCCCTAAGGAGGTCAGCAAAATAGACTACGTCAGTGTGCCGCATTGCCACGACCTGACCAAATATGTCACTCCGGGAAAAACAGAGCTTATCACCGTATGCATAGACAATCGCTACCAGTATGACACCCATAAATGGGACCATGCCCATAGCGAGTTTACGCAAATCAATTGGAACGGAGTATTGGGAGAAATGAAAATGTTTGCAGTTGATCCTGTGTACATTGAAGACATGCAAGTATATCCCAGCGCAGAGAACCGCTCCGTAAAGGTAAAGCTGGCCGTGCGTAATTGTACAAAGAAGAATGTATCGGGGCAGGCAGTTTTCAACATTACAGGGAATAAGTTTCAACTGACCGCAGAATGCCCTGTCAGCGGAAAAGACACGCTCTTGTTGGTGGAGAAAGATATCCCGATGGGCGACAAGGTATTACTTTGGGATGAGTTCACCCCTAATCTCTACACATTAGATTGCAAGTTGGCCACCCGGGATAATAAGAAAGAATACTTGCACAGCAGCCGGACGACTTTTGGTCTGCGTGATGTCAAAGCCGGAGAGAATCATATTCTGGTTAACGGGCACCCCGTTCATTTGCGTGGCACGGTGGAAAATGCCGTTTTCCCCAAGACGGGATACGCTCCGGTGGACGATGCCTCGTGGGAGCGTGTTCTGACTATCCTGAAGCAATATGGTATGAATCACATGCGTTTCCATTCGTGGTGTCCGCCTGCCGCAGCCTTCAGAATGGCCGATAAGTTGGGTGTTTATTTGGAAGTGGAAATGCCCATGTGGGGGAAAGATGCCGAGGTAGATGAAGACCGTTATAATTTCTTCCGCCGGGAGCAGTTGGCAATCTTAAAGGAATATGGCAACCATCCTTCCTTTATACTCTATTGCAATGGCAATGAGATAACCGGAAATTTCAACTTCATAGAAGAGCTGACACACCGAGGGCGCGAAATGGACCCGCGACGGCTGTTTAGCGGCTCGACGGCCCGCACGCGTGTAAAATCCGACCAATTCTACATTACGCAGCAGACGGAGAAAGGGCGTGTCGCCATTTACGAAGGGTGTCCTTATACCGATTGGGATAAAAACGAATCGTTGGGCGTAGGCCTTCCCATCATTTCACACGAGTCCGGACAGCGCTGTATATATCCTAATTTTGAGGAGATACCCAACTTCGACGGCCCGGTTGAGGCCCGCAATTTTGAGTTGTTCCGGGAATCGTTGGACGCGAACGGAATGCTCGATTTGGCCGATGATTTCTACCAAGTATCCGGAGCACAAACTGTGTTGGAATATAAAGACGTCATAGAAGCCCAGTTGCGCACGAACCTGATGGCAGGTTTCCAGTTGCTGTCATTAAACGACTTTACCGGTCAGGGCTATGCACCGGTGGGAGTGCTCGACCCGTTTTGGAATTCCAAAGGTCTCATTACTCCGGAGAAGTTCCAGGAATTCTGTGCCCCTACCGTAGCGTTATTGCGCTTTGGCAAACGGGCTTACTACAATGGGGAAGAATTTACCGGTAGAGCCGAGGTATATAACTACAGTACAAATAGGTTGAAGAAAGCCAAAATCAAGTGGTGGCTGACGGATGAATCCGGCAAGACATTGAAAAGTGGGCGCTTGAAAAGCCAAAGCATTCCGAACTATGCCGTCACGCCGGTAGGCTCTTTCCGGTTCACTTTGCCCACATCGGACGAACCGAGAAAATTGGAAGTACATTTGGCTGTAGACGATGTGGAAAACAGCTGGACCCTGTGGGTATATCCTCGTCATACGCAATTGATGCAGTCTACCGATGATGTGCTGTATACCACCACCTATGATGAACAGGCTAAACGCCAGCTGGCAGCCGGGAAGACCGTAGTGTTCTGCCCCAATCCGAAGGACGTGAAAGGGCGTAAGTCCGTTTTCCACAATCATTTTTGGAATCCTATCATGTTCAAGTGGGCACCAATGACGCTGGGCTGCCTGATACATACGGAATCGGATGCGTTCAAGCACTTCATTACCGACCGTCACCTCGACTGGCAGTGGTGGGACGTGGTGACCAATGCCAAGGTCATCAGCTTTGCCAATGCCCCCGGCCGGTTGCGTCCCTTTATCCAAACCATAGACAGCTATGAGACCAATGAAAAGCTTGGCATCGCCTTCGAAGCACGTGTGGGGAAAGGGAAGTTGCTGGTGATGGCCATAGATACTCAAAAAGACATGGCAGACAGGCCGGCTACGTGCCAATTGCTGTACAGCATAGACCGCTATGTGAAGAGCCCGGCTTTTAATCCGCAAGTAGAGATAGACGAAAGCTTCATTCACTCTTTCTATACAGGGAAATAAATGAAAACGATTCTGATAACCATTGGGCTGCTCCTATCGTGTGCAGCGCTGGGGCGTGGCCAGCAGATTCCACTTGAAAAGTATGCGCCTTGTCTGCTCGGAGAGGCCGTGGAAAGTGATGCTTTGTTGCCGATGAACGATATGGGCATGGAGTTTGGCTATATGCTGTATGAGGCCGACGTTGTTACAGAAACGCCGGACCCGGTGTTGGAGGTAGAAAATGTCCGGGATTATGCCGCAGTCTATTGGGACGGGTGTTTTGTCGGTGAGCTGGACGATGCTCATAAGTCACTGTTTCTTGAAGCAGCAGAGGGCGTGCATAAACTTCAGATTTATGTGGAAAACAAGGGGCGCATCACTTATGGCCCGGAGATACTGGACAATTCCAAAGGCCTCTTCGGACGGGCTACGTTGGATGGGATTGATATCGAGTCGTGGAAGATTGCCCCGATAGACTTGTGGGACGGCACACCGGGCGTTTTGAATTTTCATGATGCTGCTGCGGGCACCCGGCTCCCGGGCTATTGGATGGGAAGTTTTGACAAGGCAACCCTTACCGGTGCTAACTATGTAGACATGACCGGATGGGGCATGGGCGAAGTGTGGGTCAATGGCCGGTATGCCGGTTTTTATTGGGAGAAGAGCGGCTTGCGGACAGTAGAAATACCTCTACATGTATTAAAAGATGGTAAAACGAACCAAATTGTAATCTTTGAGTTGAAAAAGCCACACACATCCATTACTTTTGCCCAAGAGCAATTATTCAGGTGAGTAATGCCAAATAATGAAGAACTTGCATACCGGCCAATAGGAGCGCAAAGAGCAACTTTGGCATGGCTGGTCTTAAACATTGGCAGGGCATCATCTGGGATGATGGTAGTCATCAATGCCAATGATGGTAGTCATCAATGCCAGTGATGATATGCATTGTCTGTACAACGAGCCCGCAAAGGTGCTGGATACGGACGATAACCCTTAGTATAAACAAAGATGAACGATTACTTAATATAAATATTGTAACTTATGAACAAACGAAAGATGTTGGGTGGCCTGTTTTTGGGTTTCGCTTTTTTCTCGGTTGCGGCAAGCGCGCAACAACCTCTTTACAAAAATGCTGCTCTGCCCGTAGAAGAGCGGGTAAACGATCTGTTGGGGCGCATGGCGTTGGAAGAAAAAATCCTCCAACTGAACCAATATACCTTGGGGCGCAACAACAATGAAAATAACTTGGGAGAAGCCATCAAGCAGATTCCCGCAGGTATAGGCTCGCTCATCTACTTCGATGAGACGCCCGAATTGCGCAATGCCATGCAGAAACGGGCGATGGAAGAGACCCGGTTGGGCATTCCGCTCATTTTCGGCTACGATGTCATTCACGGTTTTCGCACCGTTTATCCCATCTCGTTGGCACAAGCCTGCTCTTGGAACACGGCGCTGGTAGAAGATGCTTGTGCCACGGCTGCCCTGGAGGCGCGGAAGTCGGGAGTAGATTGGACTTTCTCCCCGATGATTGACGTGGCCCGGGATGGCCGCTGGGGACGCATTTCCGAAGGCTATGGAGAAGACCCCTATACCAATGCGGCTTTCTGCGTGGCCTCCGTCAACGGATATCAGGGCAATGACTTGACGAGCGCCGACCGCGTGGCTGCCTGCTTGAAGCACTATGTAGGCTATGGCGCTTCGGAAGCCGGAATGGACTACGTGTATACCGAGATTTCAAACCAGACGTTGTGGGATACTTATCTGCCTCCTTACGAAGCCGGCATCAAGGCCGGTGCGCAGACGGTGATGAGCTCCTTCAACGACATCAGCGGAACACCTGGCAGCGGCAACCATTATACCATGACCGAAATCCTTAAGAATCGTTGGAAGCACGATGGCTTTGTGGTTTCGGACTGGAGTGCCGTGCCCCAGCTGATAGCCCAAGGAGCAGCGGCCGACAGCAAAGAGGCTGCCCGCGTGGCTTTCAATGCCGGCCTGGAAATGGACATGATGGGTCGCTGCTACGACAAGCACCTGGAAGCATTAGTAGAAGAAGGGAAAGTGTCGATGGAACGCATTGACGATGCCGTGCGGCGCATCCTTCGGGTCAAGTTCCGCTTGGGGCTGTTCGAGAATCCCTATACTCCTGTTTCCAAACCCGATGAGCGCTTCCTCCTTCCGCAAAGCAAGGCCGTGGCCGAACGTCTGGCTGAAGAAAGCATTGTCTTGCTGAAAAACGAAGGTGGAATCCTGCCGTTGCAATCTGCTTCTGCCAAGACGATAGCCGTGATGGGTCCTTTGGTCGATGCCGAGATGGAGTTGTTGGGCAACTGGCATGGCCATGGCCGGGCAGAAGATGTGTATCCCATCAGGAAAGCATTGCAGGAAGAATTTGGGAGCCAGGCCAATCTGTTGTTCCATGCAGGATGCCCCTTCGACGGAGATGACAACTCTCAATTTGCCGGTGCGCTCGAAGTGGCCCGTCAGGCAGATGTGCTTTTGCTGTTTATGGGTGAGCGGCATAACTGGAGCGGAGAGAATTGCGTCCGCTCTACCATAGAACTGCCCGACATCCAGAGTGCCTTCATCGCGGAAATGAAGAAGGCCGGCAAGCCCATTGTCTTGATATTGGCCAACGGTCGTCCCTTGGCGTTGAGCAATGTGGAGCCGCTGTGCGATGCCATTGTGGAGATGTGGCAACCGGGCGTGCCGGGTGGAAAGCCGGTGGCAGGAGTTCTGTCCGGCCGTGTCAATCCGTCCGGTAAGCTGAGCGTTACCTTCCCGCGTGCCACCGGGCAAATACCTATCTACTACAACCGTCGGAAGAGTGCCCGCCCCAACAGTGGCAAATATCAGGATATCCCCTCCACGCCCCTGTATGATTTCGGCCATGGACTGAGCTATACTCGTTTCACCTATGGCGATGTGTCTTTGTCCAAGACCTCGGTTGCTGCAGGCGAAAAGCTGGTAGCCGAGGTGTCGGTAACCAATGTTGGGGAGCGTGATGGTGCAGAGACCGTGCACTGGTTCATCTCCGACCCGGCATGCCGCATCACCCGTCCCAATAAAGAGCTGAAGCACTTTGAGAAACAGTTTATCAAGGCCGGTGAAACCAAAACATTCCGTTTTGAAATCGACCCCATGCGCGATCTCAGCTTTGTGGATGCCGACGGACAACGCTTCCTGGAGCCGGGCGAATATTACATTATGGTTGATGGACAAAAAGTAAAACTGGAAATTCATGAATAAGACGAAATTGCAATGCCTGGCAATCGCGTGTATTGCCTGGCTGATCAACTTTTCGGTAGCGTTGCCCATGGCCGCTGCCGAAGGAGATACCTTGCGGGTGTTGGCCATAGGCAACAGCTTCTCGCAAGACGCGGTAGAGCAGAACCTGCATGAGTTGGGAAAA
Organism: uncultured Bacteroides sp.; assembly: GCA_949288715.1. GTDB lineage: Bacteria > Bacteroidota > Bacteroidia > Bacteroidales > Bacteroidaceae > Bacteroides. The sequence goes on from CASELH010000008.1 coordinate 53,167, forward strand.
TCGGTAGGCTATACCATTATTATAGGTAACATGTACATTGGTGGCTGCCCCTTGGATCGCCATGTGCGCAATGCGCGCAACGATGCCCCGGACTATGTGTACTGTAAAATCAATGCCGAGGGAGAGAAGACCAAGACGGACTCCGTGTCCCTGGCTCGCGCCTTGGCCGATGAACCTTGGGACTACGTCAGCATGCAGCAGGCCAGCCCCTTATCCGGCATTTACGAGAGTTATGCGGCCTCCTTGCCCGAATTGAAGGAATATGTCGTGCAAAGAATCCCTAAAGATGCAGTGCTTATGCTGCACCAGACGTGGGCTTATGCTGCCCACAGCACACACTCGGGATTCAAGAACTACGATTCCGATCAACTAAAAATGTATGCCGCCATTGTGGATGCCGTAAAGCGAGCAAGCAAGTTGACGGGTATTCATAAGATTATCCCCACTGGAACCGCTATTCAGAATGCGCGTACTTCCTACATCGGCGACCACATGGACCGCGATGGCTACCATTTGGACTTGAAGGTTGGACGTTACACCGCTGCATGCACTTGGCTGGAGGCATTGACCGGGCACAATGTGATAGGGGCACCGTATGCCCCCGAAGGAGTGAATGCCGATGACAAGAAAGTGGCTCAGAAGGCTGCCCATGCAGCCATACTTCGCCCGGATGGCGTGACGGAGTTGGTGGACTTGAAGCAACATGACGGGAATTAAAGGATGAATGAAGAGTCCTTTTCCCCTGTCAAGGAGGTGTATCAAAACCTTCTGAATGCTTCCTTTTAGGCACGGATTACGTGGATTTCACGGATTAAGTTTATTAAATCCGCGTTATTCCGCGTAATCCGTGCCCAATATATAACATTTTGAAAGCGTTCATAGAATTTGATTCACCTCCTTGATGTATATGACCTTGTGTTGGCTTTGCACGATGCTTACTGCAGCGGGGAAGGCCAGTCGAACGGCTCAATCGTGGTAGCCAGCAGGAAGAACAAAGGCAAGTAGTCCTTCAGTTCGACGCGCAGGATTTTGAGGGCTTGCTGTATGCGGTAGTCTATGGTCTTGGGGGAAACGTTCAGTTGTTGGGCAATGTCTTTGTAGCTGTATCCTTCGAAGCGGTGCATGCGGAAGGCTTCCTGATAGGAGGGAGGCAGTTTGGCCACGGCCTCTTCTATCACATTGTACAGCTCGTCCAGTTGCTGGCCGTCGATGTCGCTCCATATTTCCTGCATTTCCTGGTAGAATTTCGTGTCGGCCGCTAGGCGCACTTCTTGCTTGCGCATGCACATGATGGCGCGGTTGTACACCGTCTTGTACAGGTAGTTGCTGAACGACGACTCTATGAAGCCCAGCATGCTGGCATTCTCCCATATCCAGAGCATGATGTCTTCCACGATTTCTTCGGCATCTTCCAGCTCTACGAATCTGCTGCCATAGGCACAAAGGGTGGGGTAGTACTTCTGAAACAAGTGGTCGAACGCCTCTTTGTCGCCATTTCCTATGGCTTGCAGCAATTGTCTATCTTCAAGCAAACTGTTTTGCATGGTTTTTTATAATTAGGCAGGGCAAAAATATGTTTTTTCGGGAAGAAAAGCAAAAAAAAACAATTTCCAGTTTAGGAATATTCATCTCCGCATGCGTCATTACAATAGAAGAAAGAAAAAACAGCATATGACTCCAGATAAAGACCATATAGAACCGATAGAATCCCTGCTTCCCCGCTATTGCGACGGCAACGTGACCGACGAAGAACGTCGCCGGGTAGTGGAGTGGATGGAGGCGTCCGAGGAAAACAAGCGGATAGCCAAGCAGGTCAACCTAATTTATTTAGCTTCGCATGCCATCAAGGTGCGCCGCAGCATAGACACTGATAAGGCTTTGAATAGAGTAAAAGGTAAAATGATTGTGCACAGGAAGCGCAAGTATTGGGAATGGGCACAACGGGCAGCTGCCGTTTTGTTCATCCCTCTCCTTGCCGCTACTTTGTTCTTGTCTTTGCCTTCCGAAGACGAAGCCTTGCCCAGAGCTACCGCCCGGCTTATGGAGGTGAACACAAGCCCCGGCATGACCAGCTCGCTCGTCTTGCCCGATGGCACCAGAGTCTACCTGAACTCGGAAACGAGGCTGACTTATCCCAGCTTCTTTGACGGAGACACGCGCGAAGTAACCCTCTCGGGCGAAGCCTATTTCGAGGTGGCTAAGGATGCCGAACACCGGTTCATCGTCCACACACCCCACCACTCGCAAATAGAGGTGCTGGGCACCAGCTTCAACGTGGAGGCTTACGAGAGCGATGAAGAAATCACCACGACCCTGGTCGAAGGCAAAGTGCACTTCCTGTATAAAGAGGGAGGAGCCAAGCACCTGGTGACCTTGCAGCCCAATGAGAAGCTTATCTATCAGACCGATGACCATGAAGTAGACCTGTATGCCACCTCTTGCCTGGCCGAAACGGCTTGGAAAGACGGAAAAATAGTGTTTAGGAATACCACCCTGCGCGAAGGCCTCAAGATGCTGGCCAAGCGCTACAATGTGGAGTTCATCATCAAGAACTCCAAGGGGCTGGACGACCCCTTTACCGGCACCTTCACCAACCAGCGCCTGGAGCGCATCTTGCAGTACTTCAGCATATCTTCCCACATACGCTGGCGGTATGTGGACGGAGGCGACATCAATGAAACCAAAAGCAAAATAGAAATCTATTAACTTAATCGGACTAAGCCATGAAAGATAACTCTACGTAACCCCTGCAAAGAAAAAAATACGGAATGGCATTGGCGTGCCATCCCGTATGAAAAACCGGAGAATCTGAAAGCCTGCTTGGCGGCAGGCATCAAATCTTAATACCGTTTTTTTACTTTTTAATCCATTACATTACAAAGTTATGCAAAATTATTTTAGTCACCAAACATTGGGGACGGCAATTTCGTGTTGCCGTAATTTAAGGAAACTACCACTAAAGATGAAGGTATTTATTGTTGCCCTGCTGTGCTCTGTCGGACTTGCACAGGCGGCCGGAACTTATGCGCAAAACGCAAAAATCAGCCTGGAGGCCAATAACCAGACTGTACGTGAGGTGCTTCATGAAATTGAAGCACAGAGTGAATTCGACTTCTTCTTCAACAACAAGCATGTCGACTTGGACCGTCGCGTTTCGGTAGCGGCCGACCGCGACAACATCTTCGAGGTGCTGGATGAGGTGTTTGAAGGCACCAATGTGAAGTACACCGTGCTGGACAAGAAAATCATTCTTTCCACCGAACTCCGTGAGGCTTCGGTCCAGCAGCAGACGAAAGCTGTCAGTGGTACCGTGCTCGATACCAATGGCGAACCGCTGATTGGTGCTACCGTGGCACTGAAGTCGGATAACAGCAAAGGCACCATTACCGACATAAACGGGCACTTCCGCCTGGAAGGTCTTCCCTCCAACGCCGTGTTGCAAGTGTCCTACATAGGCTACCGCACGGAAGAGGTACCGGTGGCCGGACAAAAAGAGCTCAACATCGTGCTGAAGGAAGATACCGAAACGCTGGATGAAGTCGTAGTAATTGGTTACGGTTCACAACGCAAGTCCGACTTGACCGGTGGCTTGGTAGCCGTGGGCAAAGAGAAGCTGGAGATGGTGCAGAGCAGCAACCTGCTCGACCGCTTGGCCGGACAGATTCCCGGTTTGAGCGTAACTACGGGCGACGCCGCTCCCGGTAGCGACCAGACGTTGCTGATTCGTGGTGAAAACTCACTCAGCGCCAGCAACTCGCCGTTGATAGTATTGGATGGCATCCCCTACAGTGGCTCGCTGGGCGATATCGACCCGAACATCATCGAAAACCTGAGTGTGCTGAAGGATGCCTCTGCCGCAGCCATCTACGGTTCGCGTGGTTCTAACGGCGTTATCTTGATTCAAACCAAGAAGGGTAAGGTAGGCGCTCCCCAAGTGACTTACAAGGGACAAATCCGCATGTCGCAACCCCAACAGACCATCGACGTGATGAACGGCGAGGAGTACATCAAGTACCGCCAAGATATTTACCGCTTGAAAGACGGTTGGAGTGGTGACCAGTTGAATCCTGAAAACTGGTTGAGTGCCAGTGAGCTGATTAACTACAATCAAGGCATCACTACCGATTGGCAAGACCTTATTTTCCGCAACGCTTTGACCCATGAACATCAGGTGGGCATTTCCGGCGGTACGGAAAGCACCACTTATATGGCTGCCGTGTCTTACCTGGGCCAGGAAGGCGTAGTGGAGAACTCCAAGCTGACCCGTTACAACATCAACTTGAACGTGACGCAGGTGCTCAACAAGTGGTTGACCATCGGTGTGCAGACTCAGTTCGTGCAAAGAGAAAACGGTGGCATTACGCCAAACATTGAGCACGCCGTAAAGCAAAGCCCTTATGGCTTGTTCAAGGATGAGAACGGCAATTACCATGAAGAGCCTATGGACCAGTCGCTCATCGTCAATCCCTTTACCGATGTGCCTGCCGACCAGGACAGAACCCGCCGCAACGTGTTTATCAACACCTTTGCCGACATCAAGCTGCCGGTGAAGGGACTGTCGGCCCGCACCACCTTCGGTTACAACTACCGCAACGACTTTACAGGCACTTACTACCCGCGCACCACGAAGACTGGCCGTCCCACTCAGGGCAAGGCCAGCATCAGCAACACGAACTACTGGGACTACACATGGGAAAACCTGGTAAAGTACAGCAACGACTTTGGCAAACACCACTTTGACGCAACAGGCTTGTTCAGCGTGCAGCAGACACAAAGCAAGTCTTCAAGCCTGTCAGCCGAGAAGTTCGTGAACGATGACTCCAGCTACCACAACATTGCTGCCGGTGAGCAGAACAAAACGGTGGGCTCCAGCCTGAGCGAAACAGCCATGCTGTCCTACATGCTCCGCTTGAACTATTCTTACGCAGGCAAGTACATGCTGACGCTGACAGGACGTAGCGACGGCTACTCGGCATTCGGTGCCAACAACAAGTATGCCTTCTTCCCCTCGGTGGCAGCTGCATGGAATGTGGCTTCCGAAGACTTCATGGAAGGTGCCCAAGGTTGGTTGGACCAACTGAAACTCCGTGTATCTTACGGCTCCAATGGTAACCAGGCCATCAATCCCTACCAGACGCTGGACCGCTTGCACACCACACAGTATATATATGGTGACGGCGCGCAAGGCGTAAACGGCGCTTACCTGCCCAACGACGGTGTGGGCAACCCCAACTTGCGCTGGGAAACGACCAATACCTTCAACGTCGGTATCGACTACTCGTTCTTCAAAGGCCGCATCAACGGTAACATCGAAATGTATGTGGCCAACACCAAAGACCTGTTGATGTCGCGCACGGTGCCCATCATGAACGGCTTCAGCAAGATTATGGATAACGTGGGCCAGACGCGCAACAAAGGTGTGGAAGTGACGCTGAACACCGTCAACATCCGCAATAAAGACTGGGAGTGGAAAACCAGCATCAACTTCTCGTTGAACCGCGACAAAATCATCGAACTGCGTGGCGATGGCAAAGATGATATCACCAACCGTTGGTTTATCGGCAAGCCATTGAGAGTATTCTACGATTATGAGGTAGATGGTATCTGGCAAGAGGGAGACCAATATACTTACATTACCTCCGAAGGTGTTGAAGAAGAAATACAGAAAGGAGCCAAGCCGGGTTGGGCGAAGATTAAGGACATTGACGGAAACGGCAAAATCGACTCGAACGACAAGACCATTATCGGCTCGAAGAACCCGAGCTTCCTGATGTCTATGGGCAACACGGTAACTTACAAGAATTTCTACTTGTCGCTCTTGCTGAATGGTACGTTTAAGGTGACCCGCACGCTCAATGAAGCCAATATAGGCGGATGGGGCTACAGCCTTTACAACTACATTGCGGATGCCAGCTATTGGACACCGGAAACGCCCAATGCCAAGTATCCGTCTCCGGCATACACTACTTTCGACGGCCATAGCTTCTATAAAGACTTCACGTATATCAATATCAAAAATATTACCTTGGGTTACAACTTCGATAGCCAGGTTTGCAAGAAGATGGGCATCAGTGGCTTGGGGCTCAACTTGAGCGTGGAAAATCTTTATACCTTCTGTGACCAGCGCAACATCATGAACTATGATGCCAGCTATGCTTGGGCTTACCCGACGGCGCGTTCTTTCTCGCTGGGTGTGAATCTGACCTTTTAATTAGAAACTTAAATAACATACCAAAACAATGAAAAAATATCTATCAAAAATAGCTGCCGGACTGGCGCTGATAGTGGCATCGAGCAGCTGTTCGGACTTCTTGAACGAAGACTTGAAAAAAGAATTGGCACCGGATAATACCTATACCAGCTCGTATGGTTTTGAAGTGGGCATTAACGGCCTTTACGCCATTGCCCGCTCCGAATACAACACGTGGGGCGAAAACGGCGCGTTCATGCACAATGGCGCCTGCGCTTACGAGGTCTTCCAAATCGGTACGGACTTGGCCGTGATGGGCACCAAGGACGGCTCCATCCAGCCCTTCGGATACATGACGCTGACGTCGAACACCACCTTCGTAGAGTCTTACTGGAAATGGGCTTACAGCTTGATTGCCGCTGCCAACGAGGTGCTGAGGTATTCGGAAATCAATAACAATTGGGATGCCCCGACCGACAAAGCACTGTACCAGGCCGAGGCCCGCTTCTTCCGCGCTTATGCCTACCGCCTGCTGGTGTACACGTATGGCGATGTGCCCTACGTGGAAAACATCCAGGAAGACTTCCGGATAGACTTCACCCGCACGCCCAAGGAAGAGGTGTTGTCGCACGTGGTAGACGACCTGAAGTTTGCCATGGAAAACCTGCCGGACGACCCCGACAGCGTTGAGCCCGGTAAACTGACTAAATGGGCCGCCGAACACCTGCTGAGCGAAATCTACCTGATGCAGGGCAACTATGAGGATGCGGCCACTTGTGCCGAGAACGTCATCAAGAGCGGGCATTTCCACCTGATGCAAGACCGCTTTGGAGCGAAGGCCGACGAGCCGGGCGACGTGTTCTCCGACCTGTTTGTGGAAAACAACCAGAACCGCACTTCCGGCAACATGGAGAGCATCTGGGTGATGCAGTTCGAGTATCAGACCCAGGGCGGAGGCACCAATTCCGACGACTGGACACGCCGTGCCTGGGAGCCCAAGTACTTCGAAATACAAGGCTTTGCGTTGGCAGACTCCTTGGGCGGCCGCGGCCTGTCGCAACTGGTGCCCATGAAGTGGTGGATTGGCGAGGATGCTGGCTTCTACGACAAGAGCGACATCCGCAACTCCGAGTACAACATTAAGCGCCACTGGTACTACAACAACCCGGACATGCCCGATCTCTTCGGAAAGCTTTGCCCCATCACGGACGAGACTTGGTTCCAAACCTACCGCCTGTATCCGGCTCTGACCAAATTCTTCTACGGCCGTGCAGAAGACCTGCAGCTGACGGGCTCATACCGCGACCGCATGAAGTACCGCCTCTCCGAAACCTATCTGTACCTCTGTGAGGCCCGCATGATGCAGGGCGACCTGGCCGGTGCGCGCGAAGCCATCAACGAAGTGCGCCGTCGTGCCGGTGCATCGGAGTTGACAAGCGACAGCCAAATGACTGTGGACTTCCTGCTGGACGAGCGTATTCGCGAGCTGGTGGGTGAAGAGCAACGCCGCTTCACGCTGCTGCGCCTTGGTAAGTTGCTGGAGCGCACGCGCAAGTATAATACCGAGGCCGGCCCGGCCATGAAGGATTACCACGTGCTGTGGCCCATTCCGCAGAGTATCATCGACTCCAACACCGGTGCCGAGTTCCCGCAGAATGACGGATATTAATCTTATCCATAGGCTCTGATGCCTGCACATAAAGGGGATTGTTCCTCGTCTTTATCCACTATACAGACAAGGCAATCCCCTTTTTTACAGTGCTTTGCCGGTCTTCCTACGCCACCGTGCCAGCGTTCCAACGCTACCGTGCCGGGGTTTCAACCCTACCGGGGTGGTGTTTCAACGCTGCCGGAGAAGAGGAGAAATGATAATTTAGCGGGGCGGCACACAGATGACACAGATGGGACAGATTTACACAGTTTTTATTTTTTCGCTATGTATCTGTGGTCATCACGTAGAATTATAAAACTACATACAATAATTATTTATGAAACTCATTACCAACCTGATATTCCTGGCTTGCACCCTATTCTTTGCAAGCTGCCAGACGAACAAGAACGGGCAAGCCTTGCCGGAGGGCTGCCTCCGCGTGCTTCCGGACACTACCACCGTGCTGGGCAACCCGCTGAGCGGTTGGGTGGCCTACGGCAGCGAGAACATGCCCGAGGACTTCTGGGAGCAGAACGACCGTATAGAGGTACCCCGCCAAGACCTTCTACGTGCGTGTGCACTGGAGCACGATGAACCCCGCCGAAGGCGTTTACTTCTGGAACACCGACTGCAAGCTGCGCCGCGTGGTGCAGGGGGCGCTGGACCGCGGCATGCGTCTGGCCTTCCGCGTCATTGTGGACAGCCGCGACCGTGCCCGCGAGGCCACGCCCGCCTATGTGTTCGATGCCGGCGCCAGCTACTACACCAACCGCGGGCTGCGCTCGCCCTATCCCGACGACCCCGTGTTCCAGGCCAAGTATGAAGCCTTCCTGGCCGCCTTTGCCAAACAATACAACGACCCCGAACATGTAGAGTTCATCGACGGCTACGGCCTGGGCAAGTGGGGCGAGGGCCACACCATGATTTACCGGGACGAGCAGAACAGGGAGGCCGTGTTCAACTGGATTATAGACTTGTACGTGAAGCACTTCACCCGCGTACCCCTGTTCATCAACTACCACCGCTGGATAGGGGCGGACAAGGACTGGGTGAACGACAAGGTGTACAACCCGGAAAGCGAGCGCCTGCTGGACAGCGCCTGCGAGAAGGGCTTCTCCCTGCGCCACGACGCCTTCGGCATGCGCGAGTACTACGGCAGTTGGGAGCGTGCCTTCGTGAAGAAGTGGCTGATGAAGCGCCCCGTCATCCTGGAAGGCGGCTGGATTGTGGGCAAGCACAACTTCCGGCTCGACCCCAGCGGCTACCGGACGGCTTACGACGTGCGAAAGGGCGAGTTTGACGACGGCCGCGAGGCGCACGTCAACATGATGGACTTCCGCGTGGGCGACGAGACCCGCAGCTGGTTCCGCGACGCCTACCCGCTGGTGGAGCGCTTCACCGCCGAAGGCGGCTACCGCCTCTGCCCCGACTCGCTGGTGCTGCC
>CASELH010000009.1 GCA_949288715.1 uncultured Bacteroides sp.
GGAGGAAAACAATTTCATCGTGTGGGGCGTACTGACTTACAACATCAAACGGCAATATCGGAGGAAATGAGCCATGTTCGGTCTGGTGGATTGCAACAACTTCTATTGTTCGTGCGAACGGGTGTTCAATCCGGGATTGCGCTCACAGCCCGTGGTGGTGCTGTCGAACAATGACGGCTGCATCATTGCCCGCAGCAACGAGGCAAAGGCGTTGGGTATAGAAATGGGTACGCCGTTTTACCAGGCCAAAGAATTGCTGGAGCGTGAAAAGGTTGCCGTGTTCAGTTCCAATTACACACTTTACGGTGACATGAGCCGCAGGGTAATGATGCTGCTCTCGGAGTTCACGCCCGAATTGATGCAATACTCCATTGATGAAGCTTTCATCGACCTTACCGGCATGGGCAGTGGAGAAGCATTGCGTGAGTATGGTAAACGCATCGTGCGTACCATTGGCAAGGGTACAGGCATCCCGGTGACGCTTGGCATTGCTCCGACCAAGACTTTGGCTAAAGTGGCAAGCAGATATGGAAAGAAATACAAAGGCTATGAGGGTGTCTGCCTGATTGATACCGAAGAAAAGCGCATCAAGGCGTTGCAAGGTTTCGACATCGCCGATGTGTGGGGCGTAGGCAGACGCTCGGCAAAGAAATTGGAATACTACGGTGTTAAGACGGCATGGGATTTTACGCAGTGGAGTGAAAGCTGGGTAAGACGGTTGCTTACCGTGACAGGTGTAAGGACATGGAAGGAACTCCGTGGCGAAAGTTGCATAGACATCAGCGAACTGCCCGAAAAGCAAAGCATCTGTACCAGCCGCAGTTTTCCGGACAACGGCTTGTCGGAGTTGGAGGTGGTGGAAGAAGCGGTGGCCAATTTTGCCGCTTCATGCGTCCGCAAGTTGCGTGGGCAAAAGAGCCGTTGCAGCCAACTGACCGTATTCGCTTACACCAGCCGTTTCCGCAACGATGTGCCAAGCCATACCATCAACCGCACCGTCACATTGCCCATGCCCACCAACGACCAGTTGGAGTTGGTAGAGGCTGCCGTCCAAGCACTCCGTTCTGAATGGCGTGAGAATGGAAGATACCACTACAAGAAAGCCGGTGTCATCGTGTGGAACATCAGTTCAGACACTGCCGTCCAAACCGTTCTCTTCGACTCCATAGACCGTGCCAAACAAGCCCGTCTTTCAGCGGCTATTGATGCCATCAACCGACGGAACGGTTTCAATACCGTAAAAGTGGCAGTCCAAGGCACGGACAAACGCTGGCACCTGAAATGTGAACACAAGTCAGCCCAATATTCCACAAACCTCAGCGAAGTCATCAAGGTCAAAGTCTGAACAGTATTCTTTTGCCTTCCAAAAAAGAAAGGCTGGTGCAACTGGCAAAGTGGTTTACTCCATTCCTTGTACTATATATACAAGACTTCGATTAAACCTATTCTTTCAAACCTATCCATAAGGAGCAATGCCATACCAACAGGTTTAACTCAGTCCTTGTACTATATATACAAGATTCCATTAAACCTAATTTCTAAAACTGCTATTCATTGCAGAAAAATGCAGCAAGAGGTTTACTCCGTTCCTTGTAGTATATATACAAGAATACTCTAAACTTACTTTTTAAACTCCAGCTTGCGTAATCAAGTATGGGTAGAGCATTCTGGCAAATCAGCCAACAAGGTATCCACCGACAACGGCTATAACTTTTTTCTTTTGGAAGGCAAAAAATCAAATTGAATCCACTACCTTTGTACACTTGACAGGTCGATTCTCTTGCTCTTAGTAAGACATTATTTTCAATCAATATGTTACTTGTTTGTTATTGACATTTTTGTTATTCTTGTTATATTTTTGTTTTCCAATAGGTTATATTAGTGAATTTAATTCATACCCATTTGTGCCTCGCCACATAGGTAGTGAGCGGAATGCTTAAGCCAATCTCCATCCCTATCAGTTTCAGCTTGTTGTTCACCAGGTGGATGGCATTCTTATACTGCAGCCGGGCATCGGCACGCACATCCCTGATGATGGGCAAGAGGTAGGGCGTGTTGCTCGTGTCATACTTGTCGATGATTTTCTGCATCTGCTGCTCCCACTTGATGCACAGCTGCTGGTGGGTCTTATGCCTGCGGTAGACCAGCACCCCGTTCTGCAAATCCTTCTTCTTCAAGAAAGACATGTCGATGAAAGACATGCCGCGCGTGTAGAAAGAAAACAAAAACAAGTCGCGCGCCCAGTCCATCACAGGCACCGCCGCCAGGTCCAGGTTGCGTATCTGGCGAATCACGCTTAAAGGCACCGCCCGCTTCAGCGTCTTGTCGATGCCCGTATACACCGACCTGAAAGGGTATTGCTGCAAAGTGATGCCCCGTTTCACGGCCACGTTGTAAGCCGAGCGGAGCGTGCGCATGTAGAACGACACCGTGTTCATGCACACCCCCTTCGCCTTCAAGAAGCCCTCGTACTCCTCCAGCAAGTTGGCATCGACATCGCCCCAAGGCACGTCGCCCTCGCCATGAAACAGCAAGAAGCTGTTGAGCGCAGACTGCAACTTCTCCGACGCCGACTGCCGGCCCACCTTGGCAAAGTGGTCAATCCGCCCGCGCACAAACGATAGATACCCGCCACCCTCAAGCAGATGGCACGACAGCGCCCCCTCCCCCGCACGGGCAGAGGCGGCGCGAAACTTTGTTTTACTGATAGTTGACATTTTACACTAAATAAATTATGTGAACAACATGGTCATGACAGGCCTTGACAAGCCTGCATGCAAAGGTAAACGATAAGCCAATGCGCCGGCACAGGTAATCATCCACTTGTCGGCATCTTTTACTTTTCGCCCTTCACCGTACCTGCTTCGTACCATAGTCGTACCAAAGTCGTACCAAGTTCGTTCCACTCCCCTCGCTATAGAAGCGAACAAGTATCGAATATGGAACGATTTTAATAAGCATTTTTTACTACCAAAAGCAGGCAGAACAAGGGGCAGACGCACATCGCCCCGGCAAGCCTTGGGAAAGCAAATGGCAAGATGCCTCTAAAAAAACATTAACCGGCATCCCAACGAAACGGAAAAAGCACTATCTTTACCGAAATTAAAGGTTCTGCCTAAGAACTACGAGTATTCACCCTTAAAAACGAAACATTATGGCAAAGAGAAGAGAACTGAAGAAGAAAGTCAACTATATTGCAAGCGAGTTGTTTATGGAGTGCCTGGTAAACAAACTTTATGTGCCCGGCACGGACAAGGACAAGGCCGACCAGCTGATGGGCGAGATACTGACCATGCAGAACGACTTTTTGAGCCGCATCAGCCACACGGAGCCCGGCAATGCCAAGGGCTTCTACAAGAAGCTGCAAGCCGACTTTGACGCTAAAGTGCAGGAAATAATCGAAGCCTTGGGCCAACTGGTGTAAAGAGGGATGGGAAATGCTTTTTACCGCTTCGTCTACCACCGCTTGCTGGGGTGGAAGTCGCTGGTGACGGTGCCTTTTTATGACAAATGCGTGATATGCGCGGCGCCCCACACCTCCAACTGGGACCTTTTCTTCGGCAAACTGTTTTACAACTCCCTGGGGCGGAAGGTGAGCTTCATGATGAAGAAAGAGTGGTTTTTCTTCCCCCTGGGGCCGCTGTTCAAAGCCATGGGGGGCATCCCCGTAGACCGGAGCAAGAAGACCTCGCTGGTGGAGCAGATGGCCGAACGCTTTGCCCGAAGCAAGCAATTCCACTTGGCCATCACGCCTGAGGGCACCCGCAAGCCCAATGCCGACTGGAAGAAGGGCTTCTACTACATTGCCCTCAAGGCACAGGTGCCCATCGTGCTCATCGGGGTGGACTATCCCTCGCGCCTCATTGCCGCCACCAGGGTGCTGATGCCCAGCGGAAACGTGGAGCAGGACTTGCATGAAATAAAGCAACACTTCTTGCAATTCCAAGGGAAAAAACCAAACTACTTTGCGATATGAGCGACACGTTGCGCATCACCCTGTTGCAGACGGACATTGTGTGGGAAGACAAAGCAGCCAACCTCTGTCGGGTGCAAAGACATCTGGAAGGCCTGTGCGGCAAGACGGACGTTGTGGTCTTGCCCGAAACCTTCGCCACGGGCTTCAGCATGCACCCCGAAACATTGGCCGAGCCTTGGCAAGGGGAAGTCATCACCTTCGCCAAACAATGGGCGGCGCGCTACGGGGTGGCACTGGCAGGAAGCTTCATCGCCTATGCCGACGCCGCTGCCACGCGCTATGCCAACCGCGCCTTCTTCCTCACCCCCGAGGGCGAGGAGCACTACTGCGACAAGCGACACTTGTTCCGCATGGGCGATGAAAACCTGCACTTCGCGGCAGGCGCTGCGCGCCCCGTCATCCACTACAAGGGGTGGAACATCTTGCTGCTCGTGTGCTACGACTTGCGCTTCCCCGTGTGGAGCCGCAATGTGGACAATGAGTACGACTTGCTGATATACGTGGCCAACTGGCCCGCATCGCGCCGCAAGGTGTGGGACGTGCTGCTACAGGCACGCGCCTTGGAGAACCTGAGCTATGTGTGCGGCGTCAACCGGACGGGTATGGACGGCAACCACATCGTGCACAACGGGGGCAGCTGCCTGTACTCCTACAAGGGGGAAAGGCTGGCCTCCGTGCCCGACGGGCAAGAAGGGCATGCCACCGCCTGCCTCAGCCTCCCGGCCTTGCGGGATTTCCGTACAAAGTTTCCCGTCTGGAAGGATGCCGACCGCTTTCAATTATATGTATGACAAACCATTTAACCTATACGACTTATGAAAAAAGAATGCCGCCTACACGCGTGCGGGAGCCTTCTTCTGAGCTGGATGCTCCTGGCCACGCTGCTTGCCTGCACGGGAAAGCAGCAGAAAGACATTGTGCCCTCCAACGAGTTCGCGCCTTACGTCAACGCCTACACGGGAGGCATCGTTTCGCAGCACTCTGCCATACGCATAGAGCTGGCGCAAGAGCAGCCCATGGTAGAGCTGAACCATGAATTGAAGCAGAACCCCTTCCGCTTCTCCCCCTCGCTGAAGGGGAAAGCCTATTGGACAGACAACCGCACACTGGAATTCGTCCCCGAGGAGGGCGAACTGAAACCGGGGCAATTCTATGAAGCCGCCTTCCGCCTGGGCGACTTCGTGCAGACAGACGAGCAGCTGGAGACTTTCCGGTTTTCCTTCCGCGTGCAAGAGAGCAGCTTTGCCATACAGACGGAAGCCCTCACCATTACCGCCCCCGACGAGGTAACGGTGCGGGGCACCCTCAGCTTCAGCGACGTGACAGACAGTGACCGGGCCGGGCAGATAACGTTTACCGGGAGCGGGGCATCCTCCCCCCTTCCGGCCAAGGTGAGCGCCACTTCCATCCCCACGCAATACCACTTCGAGATAGCCGGCATTCCCCGCCAAGACAACGACTATACATTGACACTCTCCGTAGATGCCTCTGCCGCAGGCTTCCCCCGGGAACAAGAAGCCGACATCGACATTCCGGCCAAGGGCTCTTTCCGTTTCTTGTCGGCCCAACGCATCCGCCAGCCGGAAAATGGCGTAGAGGTAGTATTCTCCGAGCCGCTATCCCTCACGCAAGACTTGAAGGGGCTGATTGAGATACCCGAAGTCCGCTCATCGGCCATGCAGGTGAAGGACAACAAAGTATATCTCTATATAGATAACAACTACCAAGGGAAGCTGACATTGAACGTGCACGAGGGCGTCAAAAGCAATCAAGACAAGCCGCTGGGCACCTCCCACTCCATAGCCTTGAGCGAGACCTACCTGAAGCCCCAAGTGGAGTTTCTGACGCAAGCCGCCATCTTGCCCGACTCCAAGCAGCTGGTAATCCCCTTCCGGGCAGTGAGCCTCTATGCCGTAGACATCAGCGTGATACGCATCTATGAAAGCAACATGCTGATGTTTATGCAGACCAACACGTTGTCTTCGTCCGACGAACTACGCCGCTCGGGGCGCCTGGTTTACCGCAGCACCTTGTGGATAGGACAAGACAACAGCAAGAATGTACACCGCTGGGAGAACTATTCGGTAGACTTGAGCGGACTTATCCGGCAAGAACCCGGAGCCCTGTACCGCGTCATACTCAGCTTCAAGCAAGAATATTCCGCCTATCCGTGCGGCGGGGCGGGCGATGCCGACATCCAGTTTGCCAAGCATTTGTCTCGGCAAGGCATGAAGACGGTGGGCGAAGGGAATCCCACCGATGAAGAGAAAGCCGAATGGGACCTGCCGTACAGCTACTTCTACTACAACGGCGGAGTAGAGACCGACTGGAGCCTCTACAAATGGGAGGAGCGCGACAATCCTTGCCACCCGTCATACTACATGAACACCAGCCGCATAGCCGCGTGCAATGTGTTTGCCTCCAACGTGGGCATGATTGTGAAACGCAATTCGCTCAACAAGCTGTGGGTAGCGATCAACGACATACTCAGCACCAAGCCTGTGGCCGATGCCCTTGTCACGGTGTACAACTTCCAGCTTCAACCCATCGGCACCGCTAAGACGAATGCCGAAGGATTTGCGGAGATAACGCCGGAGGGCGTGCCCTTCCTGGCCACAGCCAACGTAGGGGAAGAGAAAGCATACGTCCGCATAGCGGATGGCGAAGAGCAATCTACCAGCCGCTTCGATGTGGGGGGCAAAGACGTGCAGAAAGGCTTGAAAGGCTTTGTGTATGGCGAGCGGGGCGTATGGCGTCCGGGAGACACGCTGCACGTGTCCTTCATCTTGGAAGACAAGCAGAAACGCATACCCGACACACACCCTGTGTCGCTGGAACTTTATACTCCGAGAGGGCAATTTTATGCCAAATATATATCTACGCAAGGCATGGACGGTTTCCACACCTTCTCGGTGCCCACACGGCAAGACGACCCTACCGGCTTGTGGCACGCCTATGTAAAGGTGGGAGGCAGCACCTTCCACAAAAGCCTGCGCATAGAAACGGTAAAGCCGAACAGGCTGAAGATAAACTTGCAACTGCCCGAAAGCCCGTTGCAGGCATCGGCCGATGCTAAGATACCGGCGACCCTGACATCGGCTTGGCTGACGGGAGCCACTGCCTCCAACTTGGCGGCCAAGGTAGAGCTGTCTTTATCGAGGGTAAATACGCAATTCAAAGACTACGGGCAATACATCTTCAACAACCCGGCTTCCGACTTCGCCACCATAAAGTCGGAGGTATTCAATAGCAAGCTGGACAACAACGGGAAAGCCGACTTCTTATTGAAGCTTCCCCAAGCCTCATCGGCTCCCGGCATGCTGAATGCCACACTGACTACACGCGTCTTTGAGCCGGGAGGAGATGCCAGCATCCACATACAAAATGCCTCGTTCTCGCCTTTCAAGGCCTATGTGGGCATCCGGCTGAATCAACCGGAAGGCAAGTTCCTGGAAACCGATAAAGAACACACGTTCGACATCGTCACCCTCACGCCCGAAGGCAAACTCACCAACCGGCAGAACTTGGAATATAAAATCTATAAAGTAGATTGGAACTGGTGGTGGGAAGACAAGGAAGAGACTTTCGGCACATACGTCAACAGCAGTACCATTACGCCGGTGAAGAGCGGGAACTTGCAGACCGAAGGCGGGAAAGCCCGCATTTCCTTCCAGGTAAATTATCCGGATTGGGGGCGTTACCTGGTTTATGTAAAAGACCGCGAGGAAGGGCACGCCACCGGAGGCACCGTCTACATAGACTGGCCCGAGTGGAGAGGGCGTTCGGGAAAGGCCGACCCCAGCAACCTCAAGATGCTGACCTTCACCATGGACAAGGAGAACTATGCACCGGGAGAAACGGCTACGGCCATTATCCCCGCCGCGGCCGGTGGACGGGCGCTGGTGAGCATAGAAAACGGTTCGGGCATACTGCACCGCGAGTGGATAGAAATGGAGAGCGGAAAAGACGCCAAATATTCGTTCAAGATTACGCCGGAAATGGCACCAAACGTGTATCTGCACATCAGCCTGCTGCAACCCCATGCCCAGACAACAAACGACTTGCCCATACGCATGTACGGCGTAATGCCTGTATTGGTTGAAGACCCGCAAACCATCTTGCGCCCACAGATAGACATGCCCGCCACGCTCAGGCCGGAAACAGACTTCCAAGTCACAGTGAGCGAAGAGAAGGGCAAGCCCATGACATATACCTTGGCCATTGTAGACGACGGCTTGCTGGACTTGACCAACTTCAAGACTCCCGACCCATGGAATGAATTCTATGCGCGAGAGGCATTGGGTATCCGCACGTGGGATATGTATGACGACGTGCTGGGAGCCAAGGTAGGCCGCTATCCCGCCATGTTCAGCATAGGAGGCGACGAGACATTAAAGCCCTCTGAAGCCAAAGCCAACCGATTCAAGCCGGTGGTGCGCTTCATCGGCCCATTTTACCTGGAGAAAGGCAAGAGACAGACGCACACCTTGCGGCTGCCCATGTACGTGGGGTCGGTACGCGCCATGGTAGTGGCCGGGCATAACGGGGCATACGGAAAGGCAGAAAAGTCTGTACAAGTACGAACACCACTGATGATGCTCTCCACCCTGCCCAGGGTGCTGAGCACGCAAGAAGACATACTGGTGCCCGTCAACCTGTTTGCCATGGAAAAAGAGGTGAAGACGGCCACCGTGTCCATTGAAGTGACAGATGGCATCCGCATAGAAGGAAAGAGCCGGCAGAGCGTTTCGTTCAGCCAACCGGGCGACACGTTGGTGTACTTCGCTTTGAAGACGAGAGATGTTGCCGGAAAAGCCACCATCCGCCTCACAGCCCAAGGAGGCAAACACCGGACGCAGGAAACCATAGAGATAGACGTGCGCAACCCCAACCCGTACCAGACCTTGCGCAGCGGCCAATGGATTGAGCCCGGGCAAAGCGCCACACTCTCTTATGCCCTGCCCCAGGCAACGGCATCGGGAAGCAGCGTCCGACTGGAAGTATCGCGCATCCCGTCGATAGACATCAGCCGGCGCTTTGACTTCCTCTACGACTATACTCACCAATGCACCGAGCAACTGACATCAAAGGTGCTCCCCTTGCTCTATTTGGACAAGTTTAAAGAGTTAGACGAAACGGAAAAAGTCCAGACGAAGGCCAATGTGCAAGAAGGCATCGGCAAGCTATACACCCGCCAACTGAATAACGGAGGTTTTGCCTATTGGCCGGGAGACACCAGCGCAGACGAGTGGATAACCTCGTATGTCGGCATGTTTCTCACATTGGCTGCGGAAGAAGGCTATGCAGTGCAATCTGCTGCCAAGAATCGTTGGGAAAGCTTCCAAAGCAATGCCGCACGCTTATGGCGGATGGAGACTGAGGCAGAGCGCCGACAGGCATCGTGCATGCAGCAAGCCTTCCGCCTCTACACCCTTGCCTTGGCCGGAGCGCCCGAACACGGAGCCATGAACCGCATGAAAGAGCAAGCCGACCTGCCCTTGCAAGCACGCTGGATGCTGGCTGCCGCCTATGCCATAGCCGGACAAGAGAAGGCGGCAGGAGAAATAGCCTACAACCTCTCGACCGCCATGCCCGATTATGCCGGAGAGAACTACGTCTATGGCTCTGTCCGGCGCGATGAAGCCTTGGTGCTGGAAGCACTTGTCCGCATGAACCGGCGCGATGAAGCCTTGGCACAAGCCCGCCGCTTGTCGGAGATGTTGAAGGGAGAGACTGCGTTCGACACCCAGTCTACCGCCTTTGCACTCATGGCTATGGGGCATTTGGCAGAAGAGGCATCGGGCACGCTACAATTCACCTGGCAGGCAGATAAGGGGGAAAAAGAAGAGATTCGCTCGGCTAAGCCTGCTTACGTCGCCATGCTTCCGCCTACCGGTGAAGGCAAGGTGACCCTCACCAACCAAGGCGACGGGGCGATAGACGTGGAAATCATTACCCGCACCCAGCCTACAGGAACCGACCTGCCGGCGTTGTCACGCGGGTTGGGCATTGAAGTGAGCTACACCGATGCCGCAGGCCACCCACTCTCGCCCGCAGAAGGCATAAAGCAAGGCACCGACCTCATTGCCACCGTCAGCGTGAGCAACCTCAGCGCCACCCACGACTATGCCAACCTGGCCCTCACCCACTTGTTGCCTTCCGGTTGGGAGGTGCTGGGAGAAGCAGGCGGGACGGGCAATGCCGCCGGCGGCTATGACTACCGCGACGTGCGCGACGACCGGGTACTTACCTACTTCGGCCTGCGCCGTGGCGAGCGGAAAAACTTCAGCTTACGCTTACAAGCCACTTATGCCGGCACGTTCGCCCTACCCTCCGTGCAGTGCGAAGACATGTACGACCCCTCCATCATGGCACGCACTCGTGCGGGGAAGACCAAAGTGACCCGCTAACCTGCGTTTGTCAAAGTATTACCTTAATGCCGGCAAAGTATTACATTGCCCGTGGCAAGGTAATACTTTGTCAATATCAAAGCTCATCCAGTTCCTCGCCGCTCCGCTCCATAATGCTGGCTGCCAGGCTGTCCGCTGCCTGGATGATGGCAACTAAAGGGTAGAGCTTGCGCGAAGTATCGTAACAACGCTGGTCTTCGTAGCTGTTCATGTTGATGCCCCAAGCCCCCATGTGCCAACGTATGGCCAGCATCTCGTCATCGGTCATCTCCAGCCCGTTGCAAAGGAGCAGGATGACCGACTTCTCGCCATGCCCCATGGGAAAATTCTTGTACGTCACCTTGTATCCCTCGCAATCTTCCCACATCCCCAAGGCATTCTTGCGCTTCTTCACCGAGCGCACGTAAATGTCGCTTTTGCACACATCATGCAGCAGGCTGGCGATAATGACGCTATCCCTGCCCACTTCTTTGTCCAAACCGGGTTCCAACGCCTTCATGCCTTCCCACACCATCAAGGCAGCCTTGCACGTATTCAGCGAATGCAGCAACAATCCGCCTTCCGTATTCAGGTGGTGGTTGGCAGAAGCGGGCGCACTGAAGAAGCCCATGCCTTCCAGTCCTTCGATAACATCGTCCACACCATCGCGCCCTGTGGAGCGCAGCAGTTCCACAAATTCTTCCTTACATTTTAATAAATCCATATAAACTATACTTTGATGTTTACCGCAAAGGTATCACTTTAACCCGATTTCGGGACAAGAAAACGTACAAATGCCTGGAAAAAATAAAAGAAAAGAGCCCTTCGCCCATATTTTTCCGCAGAGCATAGGATGCGAGTGCGTTTTTTATATTACTTTTGCGCATGGAATAGAAAACATAGCAATATGACAACAAAATACCCTTCCGTATTGTTGATATACACAGGAGGCACTATCGGAATGATAGAAAATCCGGAGACAGGCGCACTCGAGAACTTCGATTTCGACCAGCTGCTGAAGCATGTGCCGGAACTGAAGCGATTCAACTATCACATTTCGTCTTACCAGTTCAACCCGCCTATCGACTCATCGGACATGGAGCCTTGCCTATGGGCCAAAATTGTGAAAATCATTCACGACAATTACGAGCAGTTCGACGGGTTTGTCATCTTGCACGGCACAGACACTATGGCCTACACGGCTTCCGCCCTCAGCTTCATGCTCGAAAACCTGACGAAGCCCGTCATACTGACCGGCTCGCAACTTCCCATCGGCACCCTGCGCACAGACGGAAAAGAGAACCTCATCACAGCCATCGAAATAGCAGCCGCCAAACATCCCGACGGCACGCCCATTGTGCCCGAAGTATGCATCTTCTTTGAAAACGAGCTGATGAGAGGCAACCGCGCCACCAAAATCAATGCGGAGAACTTCAATGCCTTCCGCTCATTCAACTACCCCGTTTTGGCAAAAGCCGGCATACACATACGCTACAACGAACATTGCATACGCCGCCCCGATTACTCTCGCCCGATGAAGGCCCACTACCTTTTCGACACAAACGTGGTAATGCTCACGCTCTTTCCGGGCATACAGGAAAGCATCATCGACTCAGTGCTACACGTCCCGGGGTTGAAAGCCGTGGTGCTGAAAACATTCGGCTCGGGCAATGCTCCGCAGAAAGAATGGTTTATACGCCAACTGAAAGAGACGACGGAAAGGGGCATCATCATAGTCAACATTACACAATGCCCTACAGGTGCTGTTGAAATGAAACGGTATGAGACGGGCATCAAGCTACTCCAAGCGGGCGTAATAAGTGGATATGACAGCACTCCCGAATGCGCCGTTACCAAACTGATGTTCTTGTTGGGACACCAGATGCCCGTGGAAGAGGTGCGCCGCTACATGAACTCCAACCTTGCCGGGGAAATCTCCATCTCGTAATCCCGCATGGGGAAAGATTGCCGCCCGAAAACCAACAAAAAAAGCTCCAATTCCGTTGGGAATCAGAACTTTTCCTAATCTTAATTTTTCGAGTTGCGGTGCGGACGGGACTCGAACCCGCGACCCCATGCGTGACAGGCATGTATTCTAACCAGGCTGAACTACCGCACCAGTATTTTTAGGTCTTATTGCTTTCTCTCTCGATTGCGGGTGCAAAGGTAATGCTTTTTATTAATTCTGCAAGAAGAAAAATGGAAAAAATATCTTTTTTTCTATCATAAGATTGATTATAAGAGATTAATAGGTACTTTTGTACATTCAAAAAAAAACAGTATTAAAATGAAAAATACACCTATCGAACGGGACTTGATAGACCGTACAATTAAAGATTTCAATATAGTAGACTTCTCACGGGCTACTATCCGCGAAGTAAAAGCCATCGCAGCCAAGGCTGAAGCCGAATCGGGCGTAGAATTCATAAAAATGGAGATGGGCGTTCCTGGCTTGCCACCTTCCACAATCGGAGTAGATGCTGAAATCGAGGCTCTAAAACATGGAATAGCAAGCTTGTATCCCGATATCAACGGATTGCCCGAATTAAAGCAAGAGGCATCTCGCTTTATCAAAGCATTTATTGATATCGATATTTCGCCCGAAGGGTGTGTGCCGGTAACCGGATCTATGCAAGGCACATTTGCATCTTTCCTCACGTGCTGCCAATGCGATGAGCACAAAGACACTGTGCTTTTTATTGACCCTGGATTTCCCGTACAAAAACAGCAACTGGTGGTTATGGGATATAAATACGTCACTTTCGATGTATATAACTACCGCGGCCCTCATTTAAAAGAAAAACTGGAAAGTTATTTGAAAGATGGAAATATTGCCGCCATTATCTACTCGAATCCCAACAATCCAAGCTGGATGTGCCTGAAGGATGAAGAATTGCACACTATCGGCGAGCTTGCTACCCAATATGATGCCATCGTGCTGGAAGATTTAGCTTATTTCGCCATGGATTTCCGCAAAGACCTTGGCCAACCTTTTATGCCACCTTTCCAGCCCAGTGTAGCCCGCTATACCGAATATTATGTGTTGCTTATATCCGGTTCAAAAGCCTTCAGTTATGCAGGCCAACGTATAGGTGTAAGCTGCATCTCAAACAAATTATACCATCGCACTTACCCCGGACTCACTCATCGGTATGGGGGAGTTACTTTCGGAACAGCATTTATCCACCGGGTATTGTATGCCTTGTCGTCCGGAACTTCCCATTCGGCACAATATGCCTTAGCGGCCATGCTGAAGGCGGCAAACGATGGCACTTATCATTTTCTGGACGATGTAAAGGTATATGGTGAACGCGCCCGGAAACTTAAAGACATTTTCTTACGGCACGGCTTTTACCTGACATATGATAAAGATTTGGACGAACCTATAGCCGACGGTTTCTATTTCACTATCGGATATCCGGGTATGAGTAGTGGTGAGTTGGCCAAAGAATTGATGTATTATGGAGTAAGCGCAATCTCACTCGACACTACAGGAAGCAACCGCCAAGGATTACGAGCCTGTACCTCATTCATCCAAGATCACCAATATGCCCAACTTGAAGAACGCATGGCACGCTTTGAAGCCGACCATCCACGCAACTAATCATATAAAATAACAAGCCCTTGAGCAGCAAACTCAAGGGCTAAATTATTCTTTTTCCAGCGGAGAGAACGAGATTCGAACTCGTGATACCCTTTAGGGGTATACACGCTTTCCAGGCGTGCCTCTTCAACCACTCGAGCACCTCTCCTTGTTTTTGCTTTCGCCATCGGATGGGCATTCACCTCTTCCTTGGAAAAGCGGTGCAAAGGTACAACATTTCCTGATATATGCAAATACCTTCCCGATAAAAAGCACATTTTTGCTACAGCCTATCTGCAAAAAATGGAGTCTAATACGTCAACCGGATGCCTGCCTGCAATGTAAAGTTGGCAGGATTATCTTTCCTGATTGTCTCAATATCAGAGCCATCATCAAAGAAATAGGCAAATCCGGGCTCTACATAAATACCTACCCGGCGATTAAAGTTGTATTGCGCACCCACAGAAGCTAAAGCAGAAAATTGCAACGGGCGAACCGTGGCCTTCTCGCTGCCAATCTTGCCATAAAGACATTTCTCCATCATCCCGCCACCGGACATGTACAGGGTGAATGATTTAGACTCCAAGAAGTTCCAGTTGGCGCGCAGGGGGATGCCTAAGTAATGAAGTTTCTGGTCAAGTTGCTGCGCGCTCCCATTAAAAGTGACTTCGGAAGCCAGCAACGTATAAACCAATCCCGTTTCAACTGAAAAGCCTTTCGGAAGATTCTTGCGAAAGGTCACTCCAAAACTTACCGGCTGCCGGTGGTCAATATGAGCAATCTGCCTGCTGTCCGCAAGATAAGGCATGCCTTCTTTATACAATATTTCCCGCCCTTCAAGAGCAGTCACTATGGCATCGGCCGAACAAAGGTTAATGCCCAGATAAGCATTGGGAGACGACTGCATGGCGGGAGTGCCTCCGCCGTCATTCGCCATATTCCCTACTCCGCCTACATTGCCTACGGATAGTGCTACCGACCACCCCCGACGTTTAGACGTTTCATGGGCCATTGCAAGCATGTCTGCCCCGGAAGAAGGGGGCAACGACCGGCGTCGTGGTTCTGCTCCACGCTTTTCGTTTTCAGCCTCTGCCTTGTCTGTCTGGCAGCTGTTGTATGCTTCTTTATTCCCGGACTCGGGGGGAGTATCTATGTCGGAAGATTCTTTCTCCACCACTTCAACATCGGCATCAGCCGCGAGCAAGGCTGACGACCGAGGTGAAGCCTTGGCTTGCAAACCAGAAGTAATGTCTTCGACTTGACTGGAAGGAAGTGGGGAAGAAGGCAGCGCGTCAGGCACAGCCACGAGTGCGGCGGGCGAGACGGCTTGTTGCCACTCTTCTGCCGCAGGGGTATGCATCAGCCATATGCTCACCGACGATATGGCCGCCAGCAGGACTGCCGCAGCCCCCACCATGGCATAGCGCCGCAAGGCAATAACACAACGTTGCCTTTCCCTTACATTGGCAGGCACTTGCTTTGGCAAAGGCAAGTCCTTCTCCAAACATTGCCATCCGGAAGGCGAAACTGGCTCCGAATAGTCTTTAAGCCGTTCCTGTATCTTTTCTAACCAAGGTTCCTCTTTCATCATATCCACACCATAATTTAAGCGTTTTTCCTAATCCACTCCCGCACCTTCGTGGCCAGCGAAGCCTTGGCACGCGCCAACTGGGATGCGGATGATTTCTCGTTAATGCCCAACAAACTGGCTATTTCTTTATGCGATTTCCCTTCCATGACATACAGGTTGAACACCGTGCGATATCCCGAAGGCAACTCACTTATGTACTTCATCAACACGCTTTGCGGAATCTGTTCCACGTCGGCAGCATCCGGCTCCTCGTAGGCTTTGGGCGTACTCTCTAGGTCGTCGGCATAATTCATCACGTCATTCCTCCGGAGGTATTGCAGCACAATGTTTATCATGACGCGCTCCATCCAGGCACGCAAAGACCCCTCGCCACGCCACGAGAACTTGTCGAAAGAAGCGAAGATTTTCAGGAAGCCGTCGTGCATCAGGTCTTCGGCCGTCTCCCGGTTGCCGGCATAGCGAAGGCATACGCCAAGCATCCGCCCTGCGTAGCGCTCGTACAGTTCTTTGTAGGCAAGCCTGTCGCCCTGCCTACAGCCGTCTGCGAGTTCCTGTTCTTCCATTCTTCTTTCCGACACGTGTTTACCATTAAAATACGGCAGATGCGGAAATACTGCATCTGCCGTTAAGCTATTTACCCGGGATTTTACAAGAAAACCGCGTGGAATTGCATTACTTCTTATGCCGGTTGGCACGTTTCCTCCGGATTTCGGCCTTCATCTTGGCCGCCCCCGAGCCGTGCTGGCCGGTGATGTAGGTCTTCTTTTTGGCTTTAGTCTTTATCTTGTTCTCATTTCCGGGCTTTTCTTTCTCTTTCCTAAAGATGACTCCCTTTATGATGATGTCTTCTATGTCCATGTCTCTGTCTTTTATTTGATGGTGGCTTTTACTATCTCGCCCACAAAGGTTCGGGGCATTCCTTCTACGGCAGCGGGCGATGGCATCTTCTTGCATTCCAGGATGATGCTGGGCTCATTCCCGCCATTGGGATAGAAACGCACCGTGTAGGTTTCGGCCTGCTCCAACTGAGCATAAGGCTGGTCGGGCGACAAGATGCTGAACACCACAGGCTTGCCTTCCATCTTGCCGATGGAGCCTCCGGCATTGGCCGTCATCATGGTCATGTTGAAGGGGTCGATGCCTATCACGATGACCAGCTTTCCGGCGCTCGTCTGTATGGCATCGGCGGGCAAGTCGGCAGGGGCAATCTCCCGGTAGCTGCCGTTGCCTGCTGTTGCCCGGGCTGCCGTTGCCTGCTGTTGCGGGGCGGTGGTTATCACCTGCTTCTTGGGCACAATCACCACAGGACCATTGCCGACGGCGGAAGTCTCCTCTTGGCTTGCCAGCTGGGGCTCTTGCCCGGCATTGTCTGCAGGCGATGCGCTAAGCGCCTCGGCCAACTCCGTACCCAGATTGTCGACGAAGTCCACCGTATTTCTGCGCCATTTGGCCAGGCCACGCACGAGTTTGGTCTTCGACTTGTTCAAGGCATACTTGTCGGTAATCCACTCTTCGGCCGTATAGCGCTCTTCCCCTTCGCGGTAGATGAAGCGCACCTTGCTCACCTCGAGCCGGCACTGCTCGGGCTGGCAGGTAGCGGTAAGCTGGTAGAGTATGCGGGTGCGGTCGAGCGACAGGGCTGTGGAGCTGAACACTATCCATTCGTCTCCCATCCCCACAATCTGCCCTTTTTCGGGATTAGTGTACACCACGCGGCTGTTGTTTTCGTTCTTCTTCAGGCGAGCCTCCATCCACTGCTGCACGCGGGTGTATATCTCCTCCTGCGCCATGCCGGGGATGCTGTATTCTTTGGTAAACACCACTTTGCCATCCACCTCGGGAATGGCTCCCGCCAGGTATTTGGCGTCTTTATTGGGCTGGTTGCCTTGCGCATAAACGTTTGCGCCGGTCCCCATGCACAAGCTGAAGCAGCCAAGCATCAACAGTGTACGTGTCAACTTCTTCATAACGTAGGTTTATTAGCATTAAAATGCTGCAATATTACGAAAAACACCCCACAAACACAGGTTTGCCACCATTATTTTATATAATATTCACGCCCAAAGCGGCGACGTTCCCTCGTCCGAAGGCAGCTTCCCGCCGCAGGCTGCCCGGCCAAGTCCGGGAGGAAAGGCAGATGACTCCCTGACTTGTCGAGGATGGGAGCCGGACTTGTCATAGAATCAATCAGAGTGATTCCTACAATCAATGCCATTGATTCCTACATGAATGCGGTATCCATCATAGATAGGTGTAGGGCTGATGCGGGCAAGGCCAGGCACCGATGGGAGGGGGATGCAGAAGTTTTTCCGCCCCCCATGCCGTATTTCGGTGGCAGAGCATTATCTTTGCAGGCGGTTTATACCATTATATATATGTATTTAGAGAAACGATATGTCTGATTACCTCAACGAACTGAACGAAGGGCAGCGCGCCGCCGTGATGTACAACGACGGGCCATCGCTGGTGATAGCTGGCGCCGGCTCGGGAAAGACCCGCGTGCTGACCTACAAGATAGCCTGGCTGCTGGAGAACGGCTACCAGCCCTGGAACATCCTGGCGCTGACCTTTACCAACAAGGCTGCCCGCGAAATGAAGGAGCGCATTGCCCGGCAGGTGGGCGAAGGCCGCGCGCGGCGGCTGTGGATGGGTACCTTCCACTCCATCTTCCTGCGCATACTCCATGCCGAGGCCGGGAGGTTGGGCTTCTCGCCACAATTCACCATCTACGACGCGGCCGACAGCAAGAACCTGCTGCGCGGCATCATCAAGGAAATGGGGCTTGACGAGAAGGTATACAAGCCCGGCACGGTGCAGGCCCGCATCTCCAACGCCAAGAACCACCTGGTGGCCCCCGCCGCCTATGCGGCCAACCGCGAGGCCTACGAGGGCGACTGCGCCATGAAGATGCCTGCCCTGGGCGACATCTACCGCCGCTATTGGGACAGGTGCCGGCAGGCGGACGCCATGGACTTCGACGACTTGCTGATGTACACCTACTTGCTCTTCCGCGACCATGCGGAGGTGCTGGCCCGCTACCAAGAGCAGTTCCGCTACATCCTGGTGGACGAGTATCAGGACACCAACTTTGCCCAGCACAGCATCGTGCTCCAGCTGGCCCAAAGCGGACGGCACGTGTGCGTGGTGGGCGACGACGCGCAGAGCATCTACTCCTTCCGCGGGGCGGACATCGACAACATATTGTGCTTCACCAAAGTGTATCCCGAGGCCAAGGTGTTCAAGCTGGAGCAGAACTACCGCTCTACGCAAACCATCGTGTCGGCGGCCAACAGCCTGATAGAGAAAAACCAATGGCAAATACGCAAGGAGGTGTTCTCCGAAAAAGAGAAGGGCGACCCCATCGGCGTGTTCCAGGCCTATAGCGACGTGGAGGAAGGCGATATCGTGGCCAACAAGATAAGCGAGCTGAGGCGGCGAGGCCACTACGCGTGGGCAGACTTTGCCGTGCTGTACCGCACCAATGCGCAAAGCCGCATCTTCGAGGAAGCCCTGCGCAAGCGGGGCATACCCTACCGCATCTACGGTGGCACCTCCTTCTATCAGCGCAAGGAGATAAAAGACGTCATCGCCTACTTCCGCCTCGTGCTGAACCCCAACGATGAAGAAGCCTTCAAGCGCATCATCAACTATCCGGCGCGAGGCATCGGGAACACCACCCTGGGCAAAATCATTGCGGCTGCCAGCGGGCACAATGCCAGCCTGTGGACCGTATTGTGCGAGCCCTTGGCTTACGGATTAGAGTTCAACAAAGGCACAACCACCAAACTGCAAGGCTTCAAAGAGCTGATAGCGGGCTTCCAGGAAAGCCTGCCTCATAAGAATGCCTACGAGGCAGGTATGGAAATCATACGGGCATCGGGCATTGCGCAGGACATCACGCAAGACAATTCCCCCGAAAACCTGAGCCGCAAGGAGAACGTGGACGAGCTGCTGAACGGCATGAGCGACTTCTGCTCGCAACGTCTGGAAGAGGGAGACGACCGTATCACCCTAGGCGACTTTCTGGCCGAAGTGTCCCTGCTGACCGACCAAGACTCGGACCAGGATTCGGACAACGACAAAGCCACACTGATGACCGTGCACTCTGCCAAGGGGCTGGAGTTCAAAAACGTATTCGTCGTAGGACTGGAAGAAGGATTATTTCCCAGTGAAATATCGGGCTATTCGCCCCGGGGGCTGGAAGAAGAACGGCGCCTGTTCTACGTGGCCATTACGCGGGCCGAAGAGCATTGCTTCCTGTCGTATACCAAAAACCGTTTCCGCTATGGCAAGATGGAGTTCTGCAGGCCAAGCCGCTTTTTGCAGGACATCGATACGCGCTTCCTTCAGTTGCCGCAAGATGTCTTGGCACGCTATCGGGTAGACGAAGCGGCACAAAGTTTCCGCAACTCTGTCCGACCGATGAACCCATCTCCGGCGGACGCTCAACGCCCTTTAAGACGGATAGAACCAAGTTCGCCCGGCAGCTCGTCCGGCTCCAAAGCTCCGACAGACGCATCCGCTTCCGGACACAGGCTGCATGCCGGGCAACTGATAGAACACGAACGCTTCGGCATAGGCGAAGTGCTGCGCGTGGAAGGCGAGGGCGACAATGCCAAAGCTACCATACGCTTCCGGAATGCGGGCGAAAAGCAGCTCCTGCTACGCTTCGCACGCTTCAAAGTAATAGAATAAATATAGGAGAAACCATAACCGACATACAATGATAGACTTCAATCAATTTCCTTCCCCATGCTACATCATGGAGGAAGAACTACTGCGGAAAAACATTTCACTGATAAAAAGCGTGGCACAGCGTGCCGGGGTAGAAATAATTCTGGCATTCAAGTCGTTTGCCATGTGGCGTTCATTTCCCATCTTTCGCGAGTATATCGAGCACTCCACAGCCAGCTCCGTCTACGAGGCCCGCTTGGCATTGGAAGAGTTTGGCAGCAAAGCCCATACTTATTCACCTGCCTATACCGAAGAAGACTTTCCGGAAATCATGAGGTGCAGCAGTCACATCACGTTCAACTCCCTCACCCAGTTCCAGCGTTTTTACCCCATGGTGCAAGCCGCAGGCGAAGACATATCATGCGGCCTGCGCATCAACCCCGAGTACTCAGAGGTAGAAACCGAACTATACAACCCTTGCGCTCCGGGCACACGGTTCGGCATAATGGCCGAACAACTGCCTGCCACACTCCCTCAAGGCGTCGAAGGCTTCCATTGCCATTGCCATTGCGAATCATCCTCTTATGAGCTGGAGCGCACATTGGCGCATATTGAGGCCAAGTTTTCGGCCTGGTTCCCGCAAATCAAATGGCTTAATCTGGGAGGCGGACACCTGATGACGCGTAAGGATTATGACGTAGAACACCTTGTCTTCTTGCTTTGCGGACTCAAGGCACGCTATCCGCACCTGCACATCATTTTAGAGCCGGGTTCAGCTTTCACCTGGCAAACAGGCGTATTAAGTTCCAAAGTAGTAGATATTGTAGAAAACCACGGCATCCGCACCGCCATCTTGAACGTTAGTTTCACCTGCCACATGCCCGATTGCCTGGAAATGCCTTATCAGCCGGCTGTGCAAGGAGCAAAAATGGGAGACGACAAAGGCGCACATGTCTATCGGTTGGGAGGCAATTCATGCTTGAGCGGCGACTATATGGGGATGTGGAGTTTCGACCACGAGCTTCAACCAGGTGAACGAATCATCTTTGAAGACATGATACATTACACTATGGTAAAGACCACAATGTTCAACGGCATCCACCATCCGGGCATCGGAATGTGGACTAAAGACGGGAAAGCCCAACTATTTCGACAATTTACTTATGAAGATTATAGAGACAGAATGAGTTGACATTCAGCAAGATTCTACTTTCCCGACCCAACTACTTGGCAGAAGAATAAGAAAAAAACATTGCAAATGTTTGCAGATTTACAGAAAATACCTACCTTTGCAACCGCAAACGCGGAAATAGCTCAGTTGGTAGAGCACAACCTTGCCAAGGTTGGGGTCGCGAGTTCGAGTCTCGTTTTCCGCTCAGAGCAATAAAGTTGCTAAAAACCATGCGCCCAGGTGGCGGAATTGGTAGACGCGCACGTTTCAGGTGCGTGTGTCGAGAGGCATGCAGGTTCGAGTCCTGTTCTGGGCACTAAGGTTGAAAAGCAACTGATTCTTTGACAATGTGGAGAATGGAGAGATGGCGGAATTGGTAGACGCGCTACTTTGAGGGGGTAGTGACAATTATGTCGTGGGAGTTCGAGTCTCCTTCTCTTCACAACCCAATGTTGCGGCAATAGCTCAGTTGGTAGAGCACGACCTTGCCAAGGTCGGGGTCGCGAGTTCGAGTCTCGTTTGCCGCTCAATGTTGCCCAAGTGGCGGAATTGGTAGACGCGCACGTTTCAGGTGCGTGTGCCGCAAGGCGTGCAGGTTCGAGTCCTGTTTTGGGCACATCCTCTTCCCCTTTTCAGAATCGGGGAAGACAATGCGGCAATAGCTCAGTTGGTAGAGCACGACCTTGCCAAGGTCGGGGTCGCGAGTTCGAGTCTCGTTTGCCGCTCTTTGATAATTGAAGAAGGATATGCTATATAATAATAGTATATCCTTTTATTTTTTAGATATTCCATTATATCGGGTGCAGATATTATGGGTCAGCGGATAAATTATCCGCTGACCCCTTTTAATTTCGGATTCGAAAGGATTGGACATAAAAAAACGAGCAAGTTCTCACGAACTCCTCGCCAGCGGAAGAAAAGCCTTAAAGGCTTTTCTTTTTCTAACAACAAAATGTTACCTAAAAAATCAATCTAATTTTACCCTAAAACAAACTTCAATTAACCTAATCTGAAAACTTAGAATTTTACCTTTACCTAATTACCTATTATTAATCCAAATCTTACACTTATGAAAAATCAATTTCAATCTTTTCACCTAACAACTAATATCTTTTGCTTGAAAAACAAATCTTAAGCAGTTTCCCAACTGCGATGCAAAGGTAAGTACTTTTTTGATTCCGGCAAAGGATGGGAGGTCATTTTATATGTTATATAACATAATTTCAGAATATCATATTCTGTTTTTACGCCTTTAAACACTTCTTTGACCTTCCACCCTTCTGAGTTCATTATCTCTTGCGGGCTTCAGCCACGTAGACTAATGCTTCCCGGCACAGGGAGGTGATATATCCCCAGTCTTCAGCAGCAATTCGGTCTTTGGGAAAGAGCTTAGAGCCCATGCCCACGCAATATACGCCAGCTTGCATCCAAGCCGACAGATTATCGCGTGTAGGCTCTACACCACCGGTCACCATCAGCTTTGACCAAGGCATGGGGGAGAGCATGCCTTTGATAAACTTTGTGCCCAACACGTCGCCAGGAAACACTTTGCAAAGGTCGCACCCGGCTTCTTGGGCAAAGCCAACCTCGGACACACTGCCACACCCAGGGGTGTAGGGAACCAAACGACGATTGCACACCTTCGCTATCTCAGGATTAAACAAGGGTCCCACCACAAAGTCGGCGCCCGACTGCAGGTAAAGCGCAGCCGTGGGCGCATCGACTACCGACCCTGCCCCCATAGCCATACCGGGACACTCGAGAGCGGCATACTTCACCGCCTCAGCAAAGACTTCGTGAGCAAAATCGCCCCGGTTGGTAAACTCAAACGCGCGCACGCCGCCATCGTAACATGCCTTCAGTACATGTTTTACAATTTGTACGTCGTGATGGTAAAATACAGGCACCATGCCGGTATCTCCTATCTTCCTTAATACTGCTATTTTGTCAAATCTTGCCATAATTGCTATTATTTGAGTTACTTGAAAATGTCAACAGATCGTTATCTTTGCACTCGTCCGCTGGCATCACCTTGAGCAAGTGCCTCTACTTCGGAAGCAGAAACAAGATTAAAGTCTCCATGCACAGTATGCTTTAACGCAGAAGCTGCCACAGCAAACTCAAGTGCCTCGGCAGGTGTGTCCTTGGTAAGCAAACCATGAATGAGGCCTCCCGAAAAAGAGTCGCCACCTCCCACACGGTCGAGTATGGGTAGGATATCGTAATGCTTTGATTCATAAAAGTTTTTTCCATCATAAAGCATGGCCTTCCAGCCATTGTGGCTGGCGGAAAGAGATTCGCGCAAGGTGGACACGACATACTTGAAGCCGAATTCCTCAGCCATAGCCTTAAAGATGCCTTTGTAGCCCGAAGCATCGGTATGCCCGCCTTTTACATCGGCATCAGGCTTGAAGCCCAAGCACAGTTCTGCATCTTCTTCGTTGCCTATGCACACATCTACGTACTCCATCAACGGCCGCATTACGGATTGAGCCTTTTCCTTTGTCCAAAGCTTCTTGCGAAAGTTCAAGTCGACTGACACCGTCACTCCTTTCCGCCGGGCTGCCTCACAAGCCAAGCGGGTCAGCCGGGCAGCTTTATCTGAAATGGCGGGGGTGATGCCCGACCAATGAAACCAATTGGTATCGGCCATGATGGCATCAAAGTCGAACTCCTGGGCTTCAGCCTCTGCCATAGCCGAATGGGCACGGTCGTAAATCACCTTACTAGGCCGCATGGCCACACCGCTCTCCAGATAATAAATGCCTATACGGTCTCCTCCGCGCACAATGTAGTCCGTATTCACTCCATAACGTCGCAAGGCATTCACGGCAGCCTGTCCTAGCTCGTGCGCAGGCAATTTGGTTACGAAATATGCATTGTGCCCGTAGTTGGCGCAACTGACCGCCACGTTGGCCTCTCCGCCGCCATAAACCACGTCGAAGGTATCCGACTGAACGAAACGCCTGTTGCCCGGCGTTGAGAGGCGCAACATAATTTCACCTAATGTGACAATTTTCTTTCCCATACTTTTCTTTTACTTCTGTTTTTCAAGGGCATTAATAGTTTGTCCTTATCTATTTTTACAAATTATATCAACTATGCCGAATATAAAATAATGCACTGATACTCTACAGGTTGAAGTGTATCTTAGACTGCATTCGTTTAATTCGTGTGCGAGCACAAAGATACGACATTTTTTGAAATGCAGAAAAATTATTCTACTTTTGTATCGGATGTTTTTCTATTATTCATTTTCCAACCATGAGCGAAAGGACAAGAATCAAGGATATTGCCAAGCTGGCAGGCGTATCGGTAGGCACTGTGGATAGAGTTATCCATGGACGAAGCGGGGTTTCAGAGGCCAGCAAGAAACGTGTGAAAGAGGTTCTGAAGCAGTTGGATTACCAACCCAACATGTATGCCAGTGCCTTGGCCTCCAACAAGAAGTACAACTTTGCCTGCCTGCTGCCCCAGCATGCCGAAGGTGAGTATTGGACGGACGTGGAAGCGGGCATACACGAAGCCGTACGCACGTATTCAGATTTTAACGTGGCCGTACAGGTGACCTATTATGACCCTTACGACTACCGATCGTTTGGACAAGCCTCGCAAAGCATTCTGGCTACAGAGCCTGACGGGGTAATGCTGGCACCTACCACGCCAACCTACACGTTGCCATTTGTAAATGAACTTACCCGGAAACAGATACCATATATATATATTGACTCGTACATACAAGAAGCTCCCGCCCTCTCCTTTTACGGCCAGAACTCCGAACAGAGCGGATATTTTGCAGCCCGCATCTTATCCCTATTGGCAGGGGAACAGCCGCAAGAGGTCGTCATTTTCCGTAAGATAAACGATGGCATTGTGGGCTCCAACCAGCAAGAGCGACGCGAAGTAGGCTTCCGCAAATATATGCAGAAACACCATCCCAGATGCCTCATCTGGGAACTGAACCTGCATGCCAAGCAAGATGGGGAGGACCGCCTGATGCTGGACAACTTCTTTGCCCGCCATCCAGGGGTAACGAACGGCATTACCTTCAACTCGAAGGCATACATCATAGGGGAATACCTGCTGGAAAGAGGGCGCACCGACTTCCATCTGATAGGCTACGACTTGCTGCGGCGCAACGTAGAGTGCTTGAAAAAAGGCAGCATCTTCTTCCTCATAGCTCAGCAGCCCACCTTGCAGGGATTCAACAGCATCAAGACGCTGTGCGACCATCTTATCCTGAAGAAGGACGTGGTGCGGGAGAACTTCATGCCCATCGACCTGCTGACCAAAGAGAACATAGAATTCTATTATAGCAAATAAGGAAGTTGAAAACCGAGAGATAATGGATTCAGACTCTTCCACACCCAAGAGGCCGGGCGGATGGTGGGCACTGAGCCCGCTCATGGTGTTTCTGGCGCTATATCTGGTCACGTCGATAGTGATGAACGATTTCTATAAAGTGCCCATCACGGTGGCATTTGTAGTGGCGTCGTGCTACGGCGTACTCATCACGCGAGGGCTGAAGGCAGAAGAGCGCATCAACCTGTTTTCCGCAGGGGCGGGACACAAGAACATCTTGCTCATGGTGTGGATTTTCATTCTGGCAGGAGCCTTTGCCGAAGGCGCGAAAGAGATGGGAGCCATTGACGCGGCGGTAAACCTCACTCTGCACATCTTGCCTGGACGCTTGCTGCTGGCGGGCATTTTTGTGGCATCGTGCTTCATCTCGCTCTCCATAGGTACCAGTGTGGGCACTATCGTGGCGCTGGCGCCGGTGGCCATCGGCCTTGCCGAACGGACGGGCATCGACCTGCCCTTCATGCTGGGCATCGTGGTAGGCGGGGCTTTCTTTGGGGATAATCTCTCGTTTATATCGGACACTACCATTGCCGCCACACGCACGCAGGGATGCCGGATGAGGGACAAGTTCAAAGTCAACTCGCTCATCGTGGTGCCTGCCGCCGTGGTGGTACTGGGCATCTACGTTGTGCAAGGGCTGACGGTGGAGGCTGCCGGCGAAGCGGACACCATCGAATGGGTCAAGGTAGTGCCTTACCTGCTGGTGCTGGGCACAGCCGTGGCAGGTGTCAACGTCATGTTAGTGCTCTTGCTGGGCATTGCGGCCACCGGCATCATAGGCATGTACACCGCCGCCGCGGGCGAAGGGATGGCGGCCGGAGCCCTGTTCGACTGGCTGGGTGCCATGGGTGCAGGCATCATAGGCATGGGGGAGCTCATTATCATCACCCTCCTGGCAGGGGGTATGCTCGAAACCATCCGCTACAATGGGGGTATAGACTTCATCATCGGGCGGCTAACACGCCACGTCAAGGGCAAGCGGGGAGCCGAACTGAGCATTGCCGCACTGGTGAGCGTGGCCAACTTGTGTACGGCAAACAACACCATTGCCATCATCACCACCGGCCCCATAGCCCGCGGCATTGCGGAACGCTACGGCCTGGACGGACGGAAGGTGGCCAGCGTGCTCGACACCTTTTCGTGCTTCGTGCAGGGCATCATCCCCTACGGGGCACAACTGCTATTGGCCGCAGGGCTGGCGGGAGTGTCACCGCTTAGCATCGTCGGCTACCTTTATTATCCCTTCTGCATGGGTGCCTGCGCCTTGCTGGCCATATTGCTGAGGTATCCGAAGAAGTACTCGTAAATATCCCCCTTTAAATCCGTTTTTTAGAGCACCCTCTAAATTAGGCTTTGTGGTACCCTCTAAATTAGGCTTTGTGATACCCTCTAAATTAGGCTTTAGAGCACCCTCTAAACGAGGCTTTAGAGCACCCTCTAAATTTCAGATATGCCCATTTCCTTCGCCTTCTGCATCATATACGCGTAGGCGGCATCGTGGTCGTTGGGGATGACACCATCCAGTATGGCATCTTTAATGGCACTTTTCAGCTGACCCACTTGGGCGCAAGGGGGCAGGTGGAAGGTACGCATGATTTCCTCCCCATCTACGGGAGGCTGGAAGTTGCGTATGCGGTCGCGCTCCTCCAGGTCTTTCAGCTTCTGACGGACGAGCTGGAAGTTGGCCAAGAAGCGGCGCTTGCGCTCCGAGTTTTTGGAAGTGATGTCGGCTTCGCACAACGTCATAAGGTCGTCAATATCATCACCCGCCTCAAAAAGCAGGCGGCGCACGGCAGAGTCGGTGACCTCCTCATCGGCTATGACTATGGGACGCATGTGCAGGCCTACGAGCTTTTGCACGTATTTCATCTTCTCGTTCATGGGCAACTTCATCTTGCGGAAGATGACGGGCACCATCTTCTCGCCCACATAGTTGTGGTTGTGGAACGTCCACCCCACCCGTGGCTCCCAGCGCTTAGTGGCGGGCTTGCCGATGTCGTGAAGCAGAGCAGCCCAGCGCAGCCACAGGTCGGAGGATACGCGCGCCACATTGTCCACCACCTCAAGCGTGTGGTAGAAATTGTCCTTGTGCGCCCGCCCATCTTTTGTTTCCACCCCCCTGAGGGCGGCCAGTTCGGGAAAAACGAGTTCGAGCAGCCCCGAGCGTTCCAAGTCTACCAACCCGCGCGAAGGCTGGGGCGAGAGGATTATCTTGTTCAACTCGTCGGCAATACGCTCGCGCGAGATGATGGCTATGCGCTCCGCCATACGCGTGAGCGAGGCAAATGTATCATCATCGATGTAAAACTTCAGCTGGGTGGCAAACCGTATGGCACGCATCATGCGCAAAGGGTCATCGCTGAAGGTCACATCAGGGTCGAGAGGCGTGCGTATGGTTTTCTCCTTGAGGTCGTCCATCCCGCCGAAGGGGTCTACTAGCTCGCCCAGCCTCGACCGGTTAAGGCACACAGCCAGGGCGTTAATGGTAAAGTCGCGCCGGTTCTGGTCGTCCTCCAGCGTACCATCCTCTACGATGGGCTTGCGCGAATCGTGGGTGTACGATTCCTTTCTTGCGCCCACGAATTCCACCTCAATGCCCTTCCACTTCAGCTGGGCGGTACCAAAGTTCTTGAACACAGCCACATGTGCACCCCGCCCCAGCCTCTCGGCCAAAGCTTCGGCCATGCGTATGCCGCTGCCCACCACCACCACGTCGATATCCTTCGAAGGGCGCTCCAGAAAGAGGTCGCGCACGTAGCCTCCCACCACGTAGCACTCCAACCCCAACTGGTCGGCCACCTCCGTAATGGGGCGGAACACGGGAGCCGAAAAGTGCTGCTTCAATTCATCTTGCGTCAATTCTATCATACATTTTTCTCTGTAAATGGCGCAAAGGTAAGGAAAATCTTGCTATTTTTGCGCCAAACAAACCCGATAAGCCATTTTCACCGTATGAAAAAGACCATATTCCCCTTCATCTCCATTCTCCTTGCCTCAGCATGCCTCATGGCCTGCGGAGGGGTGGAGCGTAAAGCCTCAGCCAAGTTGGACATTGCCAAGCAAGCCTATGCCGAAGGCGACTACGCCCGTGCCAAGGCCGAGCTGGACAGCATCAAGACACTCTATCCCAAGGCTTTCGACACCCGACGCGAGGGCAACCGGCTGGAAAGGCGCATAGAGCTGGCCGTGCAACGCCTCGCAATGGCTCGCCTCGACTCCCTGCTCGCCTCCGCCCAGGCCCGCTTGGAACAACTGAAGCCCGCTTATGCCTTCGAGAAAGATGAAGAGTATCAACAGACAGGTACCTACCTGCACCCCTCGCAAGTAGTGGAGCGGAACTTGCACCGCTCCTTCCTGCGCTTTCAAGTAGATGAGCAAGGCAAAGCAAGCATGACCTCCATCTATTGTGGGCGTACAAGCATACACCACACCTCAGTCAAGGTCAGTGCCCCCGACGGGACCTTTGCCCAGACACCTGTTTCGCCCGACAGCTACGAGACCACCGACTTGGGCGAACACATTGAGAAAGCCGACTACAAGCTGGGGCAGGATGGCGGTGTGATGGAATTCATCGCCCTAAACCCTGACAAGAGCCTACGCGTGGACTTCATGGGAGACCGCACCTACACCACCCATCTTAGCAAAGCCGACAAGCAAGCTGCCGGCGCCATACTGAAACTTACCGAGGTGCTCGACTCCATCGCCCAAGTGAAACATGACATGGAAGAATGCCGCCTCAAGACGGGCTTCCTTGAAGAACGGATAAAGCGCGACTCACTGGAAGCCCTCAACAAGTAACTCCCTTAACTCCTCCCTCCCGATGAAAACGCCCGCACGTGCCACCATCCGCCTCATGCTATGCCTACTGGCCTGGCTATGGATGCTGGCCGTGCCAGCCATCCCCCACCACCATCATGCCGATGGAACGCTATGCATGAAGAACGACTTTGCCGCCCCCATGGCCGAACATTGTTGCCACAACACGGGGTGCATGGCCGCTAACTTCATCCAGCAAGCCCCTACGCCCACCGACGATGCCTGGGCACACCCCGCACCGCATCCGGTGGCATTTATACCGTCCACATTAGCATATACACCTGCCCGCACCGCAAGCATCCACAAGCCACCCCGCAGGGAAGCCCTGTACGACTGCTACCTGATGCGTGCCGCCGGCCTGCGCGCCCCGCCTTTTCTTGTGTAAACAGAGGGAAGAATGCAACCCGGTTGCATCCCCTCCTGCCCTACCTTTGCCAACGGATTTATTAACACAAGAAACAGCATACTTATAGCAATGAAAGCACTTATCTTTACAGGAGCCGTGGGCATCGCCCTGCTGGCCTCCTGCCAACACTCGTCCTCGGAAAGCCACGCACACGCTCATGCCGAGGCACCCGCTTCCCATGGAGAAGCCAACGAAATTGTTCTCCACCCCCATCAGGCCCAGGCTGCGGGTGTGGAAGTAAGCACCATCCGGCCCGACACCTTCCGGCAAGTCATCCAAACAGGGGGGCAAATACTTGCCGCACAAGGCGATGAACGTATGGCCGTAGCCCCCGTAAGCGGCGTGGTGTCCTTCGGCGGAAGAAGAGTAGTGGAAGGCATGCCGGTAGCTGCCGGAAGCCCCTTGTTCACCCTATCGTCGAGCCACATGGCCGAAGGCGACCCCGTGCAGAAAGCACGCATCAACTACGAAACGGCCAAGAAGGAGTATGAGCGCATGGAGGCCTTGGTGAAAGACCGCATCGTCTCTCAAAAGGCGTACGAGCAAGCCCGCCAGGCCTACGAGAATGCCCGCATCAGCTATGAAGCCGTGTCGGGTGGCCAGTCGGCCCAAGGGCAAGCGGTACCTTCCCCCATCGGCGGACACATCAAGAGCCTGCTGGTAAAGGAGGGCGACTACGTGCAGGTGGGCCAGCCCTTGGCCGCCATCACCCGGGGCGAGAAGCTATACCTGCGGGCCGATGTGAGCGAGAAGTACTACGCCTACCTGCCCCACATAGCCTCGGCCAACTTCGGCACACCCTATAATAATATGGTGTATAGCCTCGACCGGCTGGGCGGCCGCCTGCTGTCCTACGGCAAGGCCTCGGGGGCGGAGGGCGGATATCGTGTGCCCGTCACCTTCGAGTTCAGCGTGCCCAAGGGGGAAGCCATCCTGCCCGGCGCATACGTTGAAGTCTACCTGCTGGGCGCCCCAAAGGAAAACGTCATTGCCCTGCCCCACGCTGCCCTGACCGAGGAGCAAGGCAGCTACTTTGTGTACCGCCAGCTGGACGAGGAGTGCTACGAGAAGCAACCCGTAGAGCTGGGCGCCGATGACGGACAGCGGGTGGAAATCCGCTCGGGCGTGCAGGCCGGCGACCGCATCGTGACCCGTGGAGCCTACCAGGTGAAGCTGGCCGGAGCCACCAGTGCCATACCTGCCCATACACATGAATACTAATATCTTAATGAAGAATGAAGAATCGCGCTTCGCGCATAACGAAGAATCCTGCGGGAGCTTCTTATGCACGGGGGCTGCGCCACAATTCTTCATTCCTCATTCTTAATTCTTCATTATAAACCATCATATTGATATGCTCGACAAGATAATACATTTCTCTTTGCACAACCGCATCCTGGTGCTGGTAGCCTCGATGCTGTTGCTGGTGGGCGGCACGTACACCGCCATGCACACCGAGGTCGACGTATTTCCCGACCTCACCGCACCTACCGTAGTGGTGATGACCGAAGCCGGCGGCATGGCGGCCGAAGAGGTAGAGCAGCTCGTCACCTTCCCCATAGAGACGGCCGTGAACGGGGCGACGCACGTGAGGCGTGTGCGCTCGTCCAGCACCACAGGATTCTCCGTGGTATGGGTGGAGTTCGACTGGGACACGGACATCTACCTGGCACGCCAGATTGTGAGCGAAAAACTCGACGAAGCCGCCGACCAACTGCCCCAGGGCGTAGGCAAACCGACGCTGGGACCGCAGTCGTCCATTCTGGGCGAGATGCTCATCGTGGGACTGACGGCGGACTCGACCTCGATGCTCGACCTGCGCACGCTGGCCGACTGGACCATCCGCCCGCGCCTGCTCTCCACCGGGGGCGTGGCGCAAGTGGCCGTGCTGGGCGGCGACGTGAAGGAGTATCAGATTCAGATTGACCCCGAGCGCATGCGCCACTACGGCGTGACGCTGGCCGAGGTGATGCAGGCCACCCGGGGCATGAACCTCAATGCCAACGGCGGCGTGCTCTACGAGTGGAGCAACGAGTACATTGTGCGCGGACTGGTGTCCACCACGCGGGTGGAAGACATTGCCAAGTCCGTCGTGAAGCCCGGCATCCTGCTGGAAGACATTGCCGAGGTGCGCATAGGCGCGCAGGTGCCCAAGCTGGGCACGGCATCGGAGAAGGGGCGGCCCGCCGTGCTGCTCACCGTCACCAAGCAGCCCGCCACCAGCACGCTGGAGCTGACCGACCGCCTGGAGGCTGCCTTGGCCGACCTGGAGAAGAACCTCCCGACGGACGTGCACGTCAGCACCGACATCTTCCGGCAGAGCCGCTTCATCGAAAGCTCCATAGGCAACGTCAGGAAGTCGCTCGTAGAGGGCGGCATCTTCGTAGTCATCGTGCTGTTCATCTTCCTGGCCAACGTGCGCACCACCCTCATCTCGCTCGTCACCCTGCCCCTGTCGCTGGTCATGAGCCTGCTGGTGCTGCACTACATGGGCCTCACCATCAACACCATGAGCCTGGGCGGCATGGCCATCGCCATAGGCTCGCTGGTGGACGATGCCATTGTCGACGTGGAGAACGTGTACCGCCGCCTGCACGAGAACAGGTTGCTACCTGCCGGGCAAAGGCTGCCCGTCAAGGAGGTGGTGTTCCAGGCCTCGCGCGAGGTGCGCATGCCCATCCTCAACTCCACCCTCATCATCATAGCCTGCTTCGTGCCCCTGTTCTTCCTGAGCGGCATGGAGGGGCGCATGCTCGTTCCGCTGGGCATCGCCTTCATCACCGCCCTGGCGGCATCGACGCTGGTGGCGCTGACGCTGACGCCCGTGCTCTGCTCCTACCTCTTGAAGAAGAAGGGAGAGTCTGCAAGTGTAAAAGATTGTAACCATACTGAAGAAGCCGGAATCTCCTCCGGGGAGGACAGTCAATCGCCTCCGGGGAGGACAGCCGGTTGCCTCCGGGGAGGACTGCCCGTCGCCTCCGGGGAGGAGAGCCAGCCTCGACCAAGGCGGACCAGCGGCCTCGACCTAGGCGGACCGACGGTCTCGACCCAGGCGGAGATTTCGACCTCATCTGACCCCCGCCAGAAGGCCTCCTACGGGGGGGTAGGCGCCTACGAAGGGGAGTCGCTGCTGGCCCGGCGGCTGAAGCATGCCTACCACGGCGCGCTGCTCTGGGCGCTGGGACACGGGCGACAGGTGGTCGTCGGCACTGTTGTGATATTTCTTATCGCCGCAGGCCTGTTCTTCACCCTGGGAAGGTCGTTCCTACCGCCGTTCAACGAAGGGTCGTTCACCATCAACGTGTCCACCCTGCCCGGCATCTCGCTGGAAGAGAGCGACCGCATAGGCCGGCGGGCGGAGGAGCTGCTGATGTCCATCCCCGAAATACAGACCGTGGCCCGCAAGACCGGTCGCGCCGAGCTGGACGAGCACGCCCTCGGGGTGAACGTCAGTGAGCTGGAGGCTCCCTTCGAGCTGGACGGCCGCACCCGCGCCGAGCTGACGGCCGAGGTCCGCGCGAAACTCAATACCCTGACCGGTGCCATCATCGAGATAGGCCAGCCCATCAGCCACCGCATCGACGCCATGCTGAGCGGCACGCAGGCCAACATTGCCATCAAGCTCTTTGGCGACGACCTGACGCGCATGTACCGCCTGGCGGGCGACATACGCACCGCCATACAGGACGTGCCCGGCGTGGCCGACCTCAACGTGGAGCAGCAGGTGGAGCGCCCGCAGCTCACCATCAGCCCCCGCCGCCAGATGCTGGCCCGCTACGGCATCACCCTGCCGCAGTTTGCCGAGTACGTGCGCGTCTGCCTGGCCGGCGAGGCCGTCAGCCAGGTGTACGAGCAGGGCAAGACGTTCAACCTCGTGGTGCGCGTGGCCGACGGGGAGCGCAGCACCGCCCAGCGCATCGGCTCCCTTCTCATCGACACCGCCGACGGGCAGCAGATACCTCTGTCTTATGTGGCCGACATACGCAGCACCATGGGGCCCAACACCATCAGCCGCGAGAACGTGAAGCGCAAGATAGTCATCAGCGCCAACGTCGAGGGGCGCGACCTGCTCAGCACGGTGGAGGACATACAGCAGCGCATCGACCAGCGCATCCACCTGCCCGAGGGCTACCATGTGGAGATGGGCGGACAGTTCGAGAGCGAGCGGGCGGCCAGCCGGACGCTGGCACTGACGTCGTGCATGGCGCTGGTGGTCATCTTCCTGCTGCTCTACGGACAGTTCCGCAGCATCAAGGAGAGCGCGGTCATCCTCATCAACCTGCCCCTCGCCCTCATAGGCGGAGTGTTCGCCCTGATGCTCACCACGGGCGAGGTCAGCATCCCGGCCATCATCGGGTTTATCTCGCTGTTCGGCATCGCCACGAGGAACGGCATGCTCCTCGTCAGCCACTACGCCCACCTGCAGCGCGAGGAAGGCTACACGGTCTACGATAGCGTCATCCGTGGCTCGCTGGACCGCCTCAACCCCATCCTCATGACGGCCCTGTGCAGCGCGCTGGCCCTCATCCCGCTGGCCGTGGGGGGCGACCTGCCCGGCAACGAGATACAGAGCCCCATGGCGAAGGTGATACTGGGCGGACTGCTCACCTCCACCTTCCTCAACGGGTTCATCATCCCCATCGTCTATCTGTCATTACATAAAAAGGAAGCATAACTTATGAGAAGAACAATCCTATCCGCCCTGCTCCTCGCCCTCATCGCGACGAGCGCCCGAGCACAAGACGGCGTGGCCCAAGTGCTGCGCCAGATAGAAGAGAACAACCCCGCCCTGCACGCCGCCGCCTACGACGCCTCCTCGCAGAAGCTGGAGAACGCCAGTGCCAACAACCTGGAGAATCCCTCGCTGTCCTACTCCCACCTGTGGGACTCGGACGACAAGGACATCACCGTGGGCGAGCTGGTCATCTCGCAGGGATTCGACTTCCCCAGCCTCTATGCCACGCGGGGCAAGGTGAACCGCCACCGGGCCTCTGCCCTCGACGCGCAGGCCGATGCCACCCGCCAGGACATCCTGCTGCAGGCCAAGGAGCTGTGCATGGACATCATCATGCTGAAGCATACCCAGTCGCTGCTCGACGAGCGTCTGCGCAATGCCGAGCAGCTGGCCAAGCTCTACGACACCCGCCTCTCCACCGGCGATGCCAATGCCCTGGAGGTGAACAAGGTGAACCTGGAGATGCTGAATGTCCGTACAGAGAGCCGCAGCAACCGGATAGCCCTGGACGCCGCCCTGCAGCAGCTGGCCGCACTGAACGGGGGCACCGCCATCGATGCCTCCCTGCTGACCGACTATCCCGCCGCTCCCCTGCCGGACAGCTTCGAGAGCATCTGCGACGAGCTGCTGGCCGCCGACCCTACCCTCCGCGCCCTGCAAGGGGAACAGCTGGCCGCCGAGAAGCAGATATCCCTGTCGCGCCAAGGCTGGCTTCCCCGCCTGGAACTGGGCTACCGGCGCAACACCGAGACCCGCCATCCGCTGAACGGCATTGTGGTAGGCTTCTCCTTCCCCCTGTTCGAGAACAAAGGCAAGGTGAAGCAGGCCAAAGCACAGAGCATGGGCGCAAGCCTGCGCCGCGATGACGCCCGGTTGAAGGCCGCTGCCTACCTGACCCAGTGCTACGACGAAGCCCGAAG
Source organism: uncultured Bacteroides sp. (assembly GCA_949288715.1). Lineage (GTDB taxonomy): Bacteria > Bacteroidota > Bacteroidia > Bacteroidales > Bacteroidaceae > Bacteroides. Next base: position 35,624 of record CASELH010000009.1, read on the forward strand.
TCTGCAAGCCTCCATCGAGGAGTACCGCCAAACGCTGAGCCGCCAGCAAGACCTGACGCTGTTGCGCCGGGCGCTCGATGGCGGCGAGATAAGCATGATAGAGTATTTCGTGGAAGTCTCGGTGGTCTATCAGAGCCAGGCCAACCTGCTAACGCTGGAGTGCCAGTACCAGAAGGCCATGGCCCGGCTGTATCGCAGCAGACTGTAAGCCGACTGACAGAGATTGAGCGGGTCGTGCCCGGAGGCCTCACAGTGGCGAGGGGTCTTCTTGGGGCATGTACCCGCTTTTTATGCGCCATTCCTGAGGGTAGAGGTTATTGGCACGATTGCCCACGTTCTTCAGGAAGCCCAATGGGCAGCCTCTGTACGTGGCAAGGACGTATCCGCGTGGAGCATCACCTTGCAGAACAATGCTCTCGCGCCGCAAGTAACTGATGGCCTCGGCATAGTCCAAGTCTACACGGGGAAACGCTCCGTCCGACATCAGCAGACTCATGGCAAGGCTATGGCAAGGCATAAGGTCGCGGCCTTTCAACCGGGCAATGGCCGTGCCCGCCGTGAGGATGTGCAGGGAATGGCTTTGCAAGAGTTGGAGCATCCCCGTCCACTTGCTTGGGAAGGCGAAGGCCACGTCATCCTGCGTCAGCACCTCATAGTCAGGAGCAGCCTTCAGCCAGCTACGGGCTTCGGCCAGTTGGGCTTTATTGAACGACTCCAGCGGCTTCTTGCCAGGCTTCTTACCGGGCTTTTCCTTCTTTCTTCTAATGGCAGACGGAGCAAATCCAACCTCGCTTTCACCGGGCTTGCGGAGAATGGCTATGCAGAATCCCTCGCCCCGTGTGCAGTGTGGCAGGAAGCGGTAGATGGGGAAATCTTCGCCCGGCAGCAGGCACCCCGTTATATGCCAATCTGCGGGAACATCAAGGGGCAGGATTTCGGCCGCATACTCATCGCGCATCCAGCGTATGTTCTCCTCATTTTCATGTATATTATAGGTGCAGGTACTATATATCAGCAAACCGCCGGGCTTCAGTGTGGGCCAGACGGCTTCAAGTATTGTCCGCTGGCGTCTCCAGCAGGTGTCTACATTGGAAGTGCTCCACTCCTTGATGCTGTCCTCGTCTTTCCGGAACATGCCCTCACCCGAGCAGGGCACGTCGGCCAGCACGAGGTCGAAACTGGCCTCCATGGGGGTAAAGTCGTCGGGAGCACTGTTAGTCACTACCACTGAGGGATGCCCCCATCTCATCATATTCTCTGCCAATATCTGGGCACGTGTTCGCACTATCTCGTTGGATATGAGCAGGCTGTCGTCAGTCAAAAGGCTTCGCAGGTGGGTGGATTTTCCTCCGGGTGAGGCACAGAGGTCGAGCACGCATAGGGGATGGCTCATGTCGGCATATCGGCATAAGGCTTGCTGAAGGAACATGGATGAAGCCTCCTGCACGTAGTAAAGTCCGGCATGCCAAAGAGGGTCGAAAGTAAACGCCGGCCTCCGGTCCAAATAGTAACCCATAGGGCACCAAGGCACCTGCCCTTGAAGCGGCATCCGGGAAGGCAATGACTCTTTACATTTCTTTTCATTCAAGCGGATGCTTACCGGGGCTTTCGCCCGGAGGGCATCCATAAGCCGACTGGCTTCATCCTGCCCCAGCAAGGCATGGATTTGTTGGATAAAATCAGTGGGTAAGTTCATTGGCTGTCTGCTTATTTTTCCGGGGCAAAGGTACAAGAAAAACCGGGAAAACGCTTATCTTTGTCCCTCAGATATCAACCGACGTGTTCGGTAACTATATGCCATGCCATGTTGAAACTCACCACATACCGCAAGGGAAGCTCCATTCCGCCCCTGCCGGGCACGGACACCTTCCACTCCACCGAGCTGTTCCGCACGTATGAAGCCACGCCCGGATATGCCCCCCTGCTCATTACCGCTTCAATGGACGGGGAGGTGGTAGGCAAGTTGCTGGGCACTTTGCGGCGAAGCCAACGTCTCTCCCCGCCGGGACTCATTAAAATATGTGTGGTATATGGCGTAGGCGAATACTTCGGCACTATCCTTCGCAAAGAGGAGGTCTTTGCCGAACTTTTGCAACGCCTTTCCCAGGAGGCAGAACGGGACTCCTTCCTCATAGAATTCCGCAATCTTCCCGATGCCAAATTCGGCTACAAAGCCTTCCGGCAGAATGGCTATTTCGCCATCAGCTGGCTACGGGTGAGAAACTCCCTCCACAACTCGGACAAAGTGGATAGCTGGTTCAGCCCCTCACGCATGCGCCAAGTAAAGAAGGGACTGGCCAACGGCGCACAGGTGCAAGAGGCGCACACCATAGATGAAGTCAAACAGTTTGCACGAATGCTGCGCCATGTATATTCGTGGAAGGTGCGCCGCCACTTCCCCAACATGGAATTCTTCCGTCAATTGCAAAAGCAGATGTTCGGAAGGCAATACAGCAAAATATTCATTGTGACCTACAAGGGGCGTGTCATAGGAGGAAGCGTATGTACATATAGCAACGACAATGCCTACCTGTGGTTTTCGGGTGGCATGCGGAAGGCGTATATCAGGCAATATCCCGGCATATTGGCCGTATGGGCAGCATTGGAAGATGCCAAACAGCGCGGATGCCGCCACCTGGAGTTTATGGATGTAGGCCTCCCCTTCCGCCCACATGGATATCGCGACTTTGTATTGCGCTTCGGTGGCCGGCAGATAGGCTCACGGCGCTGGTTCCGCTTCCGGTGGAAATGGCTCAATGCCCTATTCAAATGGCTGCTCGATTAAAGCACAGGCCTTAACCATTGTTGCGATATTCCATGGGGCTCATCCCCACGTATCTCTTGAAGTACTTCCCGAAGAAAGACACATTGGCAAAGTTCAATGAATCGGATATATCTTGCACGCTGAGGTGTGTAGACTTCAGTTGCGACTTGGCATCCATGATGACCATAGCCGAGATGATTTCACCGCACGTCCGCCCCGTTACCTGTTTTACTATAAGGCTAAGGTAGGCATGGGTTATACCCAACTGCTGGGCATACCAGGCCACCTCACGCGTCTGAGTATAATGTTGCAATACCAGCTGGGTAAAGTTGCGGCATAGTTGCTCGCTCTTTGTCACCGACAACTTTTCTGCACTCCGGCTTTTGTACATAATGGCTATGCCTTTATGGACATCGGCATAGAGGTTGGGCGAAATCTCCTTGCGGTATTTCTCGGGAAAGTGCTCGTACATACGGATAAGAAAGCACAGGTACTGCTCCAACATGCGCGCCCCCTCGCTCTTGAGACTGATAACAGGACGCCCCAAGGTGAAGATAATGGTCTCCAACAGAGAATGTGCCTGGTCGGAGTGCTGTATGTATTGCGAGGAAAAGCCAAGAAAGTATATCTGCAAGTTCCCCTTTACCTGATGTATTTGGAAAATAGTGCCGGGCACCAACGTAATAAAATCGTTGGCATGGACAGAGATGTGGTTAAGATTGACCGAAGCTTCCACCTCGCCGTCCAGGCACAAGACAAACATCTCGCACCTTAGCCGCACAGGGTAGTCGGTGTACAGGCTTAGCAACTCACGGCTAATGCCTGTACCAATCACCCAGTCTTCCGGCAAATCTATTTTAGGCAACTCTTTTTCCATGACATGCAAAGGCTATAAAAGCAGTACCTGACTTCAAACCGACAATTATTCGATGGTTTCGCCCGACTTTTTCAATAAAAGCACCACCGTGCCCGATTCGTTATAAAGCTCTACATTGCCCTCGTCCGTCACGCCAAACGACTTCACGGAGTTGATGGCTTGCAGAATGCGGCTTTCCACCTCCATGTCGGGGCAGGCCATCATGGTGCTGATGACTTGTCCGAAGGTCAACGCGGAGCCGGAGCCGTCTGCTTCTCCAAGTTCAAGACTGCCATTGATAACATTGCATCCGGCATTGCCGTGCAAGCGCTTTTGCGCCATGTCAAACTCCAAGAAGGGTTGCTTCTCCATGCCTTTGGGAACAGGCTGGCCACCCGCTTGCTCTATTTCCCAACGTCCGTTAAGGCTGGCCGCTGGGGTTTGTGCCCCAGCTTCCTTCTTTTGCAACACCAGGATGGGACGCTTGGAAGAGCTGCACAGAGCCATGTTGCCATCGTCCAGCTTACGATATTTCTTTACTTGCGCCAGGGCGGAGAGCACGTTCCGCTCCAATGTCATGTCCGGGCACATCATACGGGTGCTGCCCAGGTTGCCTAAACTTATTTCGCCGGGATTGGCATTGAGGTCTATCGAACCCATCAGGCGGTTGCACCCGCTGTTGCCATACACGCGCCCGTCCGTCGTGCTAAAGCCAATGGAAGGGAAAGGCTGGTTAGGGGCAGGAACTACCGCAGTGCCGTTGAGTTCGATGATGTTCCACTCTCCCTCAAGGTCGGACACCGTCACGGCATTTTTTACCGAACCGCACGACAGCAGCAGGGCTGCCATGCCAAAAGAAAACATTGCTTTTTTCATTCTTATTTATCGTTTTAATCGTTTATCATTCTGCCGGAAAAGTACAATTTGCAACCTGCCCGAAGCAGGCATACCTTCCGGCCGCGTGCAAAGATACGCAAATTGACAGAAAAAACGGCATTTGCCTGCCCTGCTATGAAACTTTCTCCAAACTATTAACCGTAAATTACCTTTTATATGAGAATTAAACAGTATATTTGCTCTCGGAAAGGCAAGGCCAATGTTTTGCAAAGCCACCGCCTCCTCCAAAGATTGACTAAAGAAGAGTATAAACCACACAAAAAAACATCACACGCGATGGGTAAAGTCCTTATCATCGGCGCAGGCGGAGTAGGAACCGTTGTTGCGCACAAAGTGGCTCAGAATCCTGACGTATTCACCGACATCATGATTGCCAGCCGAACCAAACAGAAATGCGATGCCGTAGTAAAGGCTATCGGTAACCCGGCCATACAAACGGCACAAGTGGATGCTGATAATGTAGACGAACTGGTAGCCCTGTTCAACAGCTTCCGGCCGGACATCGTCATCAACGTAGCCCTCCCCTATCAAGACCTCACCATCATGGAGGCATGCCTGAAGACGGGCGTCAACTACCTCGACACCGCCAACTACGAGCCGAAAGACGTGGCGCACTTTGAATACAGTTGGCAATGGGCTTACAAAAAACGTTTTGAAGACGCCGGTCTGACGGCTATCCTGGGATGCGGATTCGACCCGGGCGTAAGCGGCGTGTACACGGCCTATGCCGCCAAGCACCATTTCGACGAAATACAATATCTGGACATCGTGGATTGCAACGCCGGCAACCACCACAAGGCTTTTGCCACCAACTTCAATCCGGAAATCAACATCCGCGAAATCACCCAGAACGGACGCTACTATGAAAACGGCCAATGGGTCACCACCAAGCCGCTGGAGATACACAAAGCACTCACCTACCCCAACATCGGCCCGCGCGACTCTTACCTGCTCTATCACGAAGAACTGGAGTCGCTGGTGAAGAACTTCCCCACCATCAAGCGCGCGCGCTTCTGGATGACATTCGGCCAGGAATACCTCACCCACCTGCGCGTCATACAGAACATCGGCATGGCGCGCATCGATGAGGTGGAATACAACGGCATGAAAATCGTGCCCCTGCAATTCCTCAAAGCCGTGCTGCCCGACCCGCAAGACCTGGGTGAGAACTACGACGGCGAGACCTCCATCGGGTGCCGCATCCGCGGATTGAAAGACGGCAAGGAGCATACCTATTATATATATAATAACTGCAGCCACCAGGCCGCCTATAAGGAAACAGGCATGCAAGGCGTGAGCTACACCACGGGCGTGCCGGCTATGATAGGCGCCATGATGTTCTTGAAAGGCTTGTGGAAGCGTCCGGGCGTATGGAACGTAGAGGAGTTCGACCCCGACCCCTTCATGGAGCAACTGAACAAGCAAGGACTGCCCTGGCATGAGGTAATGGACGGAGACTTGGAACTTTAATGCAGCGGTTAACGGTTGGTGATGAGCGATTAAAACGTATGCCCCACAAGCAGATTAATCACTCATCACTAAACACTAAAAACACTATAAACATGAACATAGGAGACAAAGCCCCCGAGATACTGGGACTCAACGAGAAAGGAGAAGAAATACGCCTGTCCGACTACAAAGGCCGGAAAGTAGTGCTGTATTTCTATCCTAAAGACAACACTTCGGGCTGCACGGCACAAGCATGCAACCTGCGCGACAATTACGCCGACCTCCGCAAGGCAGGCTATGAAGTAATAGGCGTAAGCGTAGACGATGCTAAGTCGCACCAAAAGTTTATCGAAAAAAACAACCTGCCCTTTACCCTGATAGCCGACACCGACAAACGGCTGGTGGAGCAATTCGGCGTATGGGGCGAAAAAAGCATGTACGGACGCAAATACATGGGCACTTTCCGCACTACCTTCATCATCAACGAAGAAGGCATTGTGGAGCGCATCATCTCCCCCAAGGAGGTGAAGACAAAGACCCATGCAGCGCAAATACTATAAGCATATTAACCAACAAAACACTATAACCACGTGGCAAAGAAAGACGAATTGAACTTTGAGGGCGGAAACGGTGCCCAAGTGCCTAACACCCAAAAACTGGATGCCCTGAAAGCCGCCATGGAAAAGATAGAGAAAAACTTCGGAAAAGGCTCTATCATGAAAATGGGCAACGAAAACATCGAACAGATAGAGGTTATCCCCACCGGTTCCATCGGACTGAACGCGGCTTTAGGCGTAGGCGGATATCCCAAAGGAAGAATCATTGAAATCTACGGTCCCGAGTCATCAGGTAAGACAACACTGGCCATACACGCCATTGCCGAGGCACAAAAGATGGGAGGCATTGCCGCATTCATCGACGCAGAACATGCCTTCGACCGCTTCTATGCCGCCAAACTTGGCGTAGACGTAGACAACCTGCTTATCTCGCAACCCGACGATGGCGAACAAGCCTTAGAGATTGCCGACCAGCTGATACGCTCATCGGCCATCGACATTATTATCATAGACTCTGTAGCAGCCTTGACCCCTCGTGCCGAAATTGAAGGCGACATGGGCGAAAACAAGGTAGGGCTTCAAGCCCGACTGATGTCGCAAGCTTTGCGCAAACTGACAGGTACCGTAAGCAAGACGCAAACCACCTGCATCTTCATCAACCAACTCCGTGAAAAGATTGGCGTGACATTCGGCAACCCCGAAACAACCACCGGCGGTAATGCACTGAAGTTTTACTCCTCCGTGCGCATTGACATCCGGCCGGGACAAACCATAAAGAACGGCGACGAGGTGATAGGACGGCAGACGAAGGTGAAAGTAGTGAAAAACAAGGTTGCCCCCCCTTTCCGCCGTGCCGAATTCGACATTATGTTTGGCGAAGGCATATCCCGCGCCGGAGAAATTATTGACCTGGGCGTGGAGCTGGAGATTATCAAAAAAAGCGGCTCATGGTTCAGCTACAACGGCACGAAGCTGGCACAAGGCAGAGATGCTGCCAAACAAGCCATATTGGACAACCCCGAACTGGCCGAAGAACTGGAAGCTCTTGTATTTGAAGGACTGAAGAAACAGGACTAAATATTGGTTGCATCCATATTATTAAATGCCCAAAGAGGCGCACCGGTTTTGCCGATGCGCCTCTTTTCTATCAATCCCATCCCGGCACGGGAGGTTTATTTCTTCATTCTGACTTCATATAAATCATTACGACGGTCCTTAAGATTACGCACGCTGCCGTAGGTATGGAGCTCGTTGAGCAGGTCAAGATCTACGTCGGACACCAAAATCATCTCGGTGTTCGGGGTGGCTTCGGCACGCTTGCCATCGGTGGGGAATGTAAAGTCACACGGAGTGAACACGCCGCTTTGTGCATACTGAATGTCCATGTTGTGCACGCGAGGAAGATTGCCCACACTCCCGGCAATAACCACGAAGCACTCGTTTTCGATGGCGCGTGCATGGGCGCAAACCTGCACACGGCTATAGGCATTTTGTGTGTCAGTCATGAAGGGCACGAAAAGTATCTGCATCCCTTGGTCGGCCATGATGCGCGACAGCTCGGGGAACTCAACATCATAGCATATCAGCACACCTATCTTTGCACAATCCGTATCGAAAGTGCGGAGCAGGCGCCCGCCATTCAGTCCCCAGGTCTTTATTTCGTCGGGAGTGACATGGATTTTCTCGTACATTTCATACGTACCATCCCGCCTACAGAGGAAGCCTACGTTGTACAGACGACCGTCTTCCTTAATGAGGGGCATGCTTCCGGTGATGATATTGATGTTATAACTGATAGCCAGCTTCAAAAAGCGGTCGCGGATGTCTGCCGTATATGTAGCCAGGCCACGGATGGCTTCCGACTCGGTGCGGTCATTGAAGTTTGCCATGAGGGGGGCGTTGAAGTACTCAGGGAAAAGTACGAAGTCGCTCTGATAGCCCGATACTGAGTCCACAAAGAATTCCACCTGCTCAAACAAGTCGTCCAGCGTCTTGTAAGCACGCATCTGCCACTGCACCAAGCCCACGCGTACCGTGGTCTTGGGACTGATGTAGTCTTGCGTAGGAGGCTGATAATAAATGTTGTCCCACTGAAGCAGGCAGGCATAGTGTTTGGACTCTTCGTCGTTCGGAAGATAATTGCGCATGACTTTGCGCACGTGAAAATCGTTGCTCAACTGAAAGGTGAGTACAGGGTCGTATATCTCCTTGCGGCGCACTTTATCAATGTACTCTTTAGGGCGCATCTGGTCGGCATACTTATGGTAGTTGGGGATTCGCCCGCCAAACATGATGGCCTTCAGATTGAGTTCCTCACAAAGCTCCTTGCGATACTCATACATGCGGCGAGCCAGGCGCAAGCCACGATAATCGGGATGGACAAACACCTCGATGCCGTAAAGAATATTGCCATTGGGGTTGTGCGTATTGAAGGTTTCACGTCCCGTCACTTGCGCATAAGTGTGGTCGTTTTTTACCTTGTCGTAATCTACAATGATGGAGAGGGCGCAGCCCACTATCTTATCGTCCACCACCGTCACAATCTGCCCTTCGGGGAAGATGCGTATCAATTTCTCTATCTGTGCGTGTGTCCAAAACACATCGCTGCCGTCGGCGTAGACGCGGGTAAACGATTGCGCCAACTGGTCGTAATCTTCAATCTGAAGGTTACGGATTTGTACTTTGTTGATTTTTGGAGATTCCATATCAGAATAAATCTTAATACCTATCTTGTATACTAATAACCATTGAAACCTAGGGTTTAAAAGCGCACTTGCAACTGTACCTGCGCCAGGTTGGAAGCGTTAGAAGCGCTGGGCACGCGGCGTGTATACTGCACTTGCAAGCGGCACTTGGGGTAAAACCACCACTGCAGCCCCCCCACATAGTTCGTCTGTTTTAAACTACCACGATCACGGTCACGATTCAAATAATCATACGAGGCAATAAGGTCTACACGCGGCAACACATGGACGGAAGCCGTAGCATAGGCTCCCTCGCTATGTATACTTGCATCACGACCGCGCAGATACTCCGTCCTGACATCAATGTAACGAAACTTTAACAGAGCACTAACTGCCCAGCGATTGCGCGTATAATTCTGCCCCACATGGATATCCGGATTCACCGTAGACTCGCCTACAGCACATCCCCTGCCTCTGATGAATGACCCGCCTACGGCAAGCCATTCGGCAGGATGCAACTTGACGCTTCCCACAACATCCTTTTGCCGGTTACCATCTTTACGATTGATGCCCTGCCCATTCATCAGGGCTAAATGATAGTCCAACACCCCATTAAAAACCGTGCCATAGAGCATAACGCCCAGATCGCGTCCGGTGTGCAAACCATAAAGCGGATCGCTCCCATCATATCCGGCCAGGTAATTGACGGCTTGCGAATTGCAATTTATAAGCTCGAGCACAGTGGGAGAAAGTGGATTTTCAAACGAATACATAGTCTTGAACTGGCCCACGCGTACGGTGAGACCGGGCACAATGGTGTATTCCGTATAGGCCTCGAGCACTTTAGGCGAATTGGCAAGGCTAAACATGAAATAGCACGACCAGTGATCGGTAATGCGTCCGCGTGCCATCAGTATGGCGCGCGCTATATTGAAGGTATTGCTCCGCTCAGCAGGGCCATCCTGATAAGTATAACCCAATTGCATATAGCCCTCTAAGGTAATGCGTTCTTTTAAAGTATTGAGAGTAGCAGCCACAGGACGTGATGGCGAAGGCTGTTCCTGTGCGTGGCATACGGCAGTCATCGCACCGATGCACAGGGCGAGGAGTAGTCTTTTCATGACGGTATAAAAATAAGGCAACCCGCCCCGGAGCCTTAGCATGCCCCTGCGGATTGCCTGGATTCTAATAAAAAGTTATACTTATTCGTTGATAGCTGCAATACCCGGAAGAACCTTACCCTCGATAGCTTCGAGCAATGCGCCGCCACCGGTAGATACGTAAGACACGCCACCAGCCAAACCGAACTTGTTGACACAAGCTACGGAGTCGCCACCACCTACGAGAGAGAAAGCGCCGTTCTTTGTAGCTTCAACAACAGCCTCGCCTATGGCACGCGAACCGTGTGTAAAGTTATCGAACTCGAATACACCGGCAGGACCATTCCAAAGGATAGTCTTAGAGCCTTTAATAACGTCGGCAAAGAGTTTCTCCGTCTCGGGACCTATGTCAAGGCCTTCCCATCCGTCGGGAATTTCGTTTACCTTACAGAATTTCGTGTTGGCATCGTTCGAGAACGAATCGGCAATCTTGGCATCTACAGCCAATACCAAGTTCACACCTTTGTCTTTTGCTTTCTTCAGCAAGTCGAGAGCCAGGTCGAGCTTGTCATCCTCGCAGATGGAGAGGCCAATCTTGCCGCCCAATGCCTTAGTAAAGGTGTAAGTCATGCCACCGGCAATAATCAAGTTGTCCACCTTGTTCAGCAGGTTTTCGATAATGTCGATTTTGCTGGACACCTTCGAGCCACCCATGATGGCGGTGAAAGGACGATGGATGTCGTTCAACACCTTGTCAACGGCCTTTACTTCCTTCTCCATGAGGTAGCCGAACATTTTGTTGTCCTTGTCAAAATACTTAGCGATGAGTGCCGTAGAAGCATGTGCACGGTGGGCTGTACCGAAAGCATCGTTCACATAGCAATCTGCATACGAAGCCAGCTTCTTGGTAAATTCCTTCTGGCTCTCCTTAACGGCTGCCTTAGCAGCTTTCTTCTCTTCGTCGCTGGCATCTTCAGCCAAGCCACGGGGTTTGCCTTCTTCTTCAGCATAGAAACGAAGATTTTCGAGCAAGAGCACTTCACCCGGTTTCAGGGCTGCGGCTTTCTTGGCGGCATCTTCGCCCATGCAGTCATCGGCAAACTGAACAGATGTGCCCAGCAATTCCTCGAGGTGCTTGATGATGTGCTTCAGCGAGAACTTGTCAGTAGGGCCTTTCGGGCGGCCCAGGTGAGAACCAATGATGATGCTTCCGCCATCAGCCAAAATTTTCTTCAGCGTAGGCATGGCAGCACGCATACGGGTATCGTCTGTAATGTTGAAATTCTCGTCCAGAGGCACATTGAAGTCCACGCGAACGAATGCCTTTTTCCCGGCAAAATTGAATTGATCGATTGTCATAACTTTATTGTTTTAAAAGTGTTACAATAGTCTGCTATTCGCACCCGCAAAGGTAGCATTTATTTTGGTAAATTGATTCGTTTCGGCAAGGTTTTTAAACACTGCCCGGTAAGTTACAAGCCTGCGTGTCACTCCATGCCGTGCAGCTCTCCATAATATTTGCACCAAGGCCGCAAGCCGCACTCCTCACAACGGGGTGCACGTGCCTGGCACGTATAGCGTCCGTGCAAAATAAGCCAATGGTGAGCTATAGGTACATCCGCCTCAGCGATGTTTTTCACCAACTCGCGTTCTACGCTCAAAGGAGTGGTGCACTTATCCGACACCAATCCCAGCCGGTGGCTTACACGAAAGACGTGTGTATCCACAGCCATCGTAGGTTTGCCAAAAGCTACAGATTGAACCACATTGGCAGTCTTCCGTCCTACACCGGGCAACTTTACCAAATCATCCAACGTGTCGGGCACCTGACCGTGGAAATCCTCCATCAACATGCGGGCCATGCCCACCAAATGCTTTGCTTTATTATTGGGATAAGACACGCTCTTCACATATTCATACACCACTTCAGGCGTGGTGGAGGCCAGTGCCTCCGGCGTGGGAAAATCCCGGTAAATGGCCGGCGTCACCATATTGACCCTCTTGTCCGTGCATTGGGCGGAGAGAATGACGGCTATAATCAGTTGGAAAGGATTGTCATAATGAAGCTCCGTCTCGGCCACAGGCATATTTTGCTTGAACCAAGAAATAATTCCGGCATATCGTTCTTTCTTTCTCATCGCAACTTGTTCTTTTGGTAATGAGGAGACACTTTCAAGTAAAAATATAAGGTGGAAATTACCGTAAGGCACGCGCCGAAAAGATAAGCCCGGTCGAAGCTGCTCACCTCGGCAATATATCCACCGGCCAGCATACCGATGCCGATACCTACATCCCACGAAGTAAGATAGGTAGAAGTGGCTGTGCCACGCTGGCTATTTGGTGCAAGGTTGACGAACAGAGTGTTATAGGCTGGAAACATAATGCCGAAGCCTACCCCCAGCATCAAGGCTATGGAGAAAAACAGCACACGGCACGCTGAAGCATCCCAGCGAATCACCTCCACGCACCCGGACAAAAGGAAGAAGCTTAGTATCACGATATAAAGACCAACCTTGATGACTTGTGTCACCTTTCCCCTGTCCACCAAGCGACCGGAGAACAAACGCGATATGGCCATACCCACCGCCATGCAGGTGAAGAAAAATCCTGTAGATACGTCAAGGCCTATCTGGCGGGCATACATGGCCACGTAATTGGTGGTCATGCCATAAGGAATGGAAAGCATCAGCAGTCCCAACCCGGCTGGAAGCCCCTTGAGCAGGATGAAGCGGTCGAGCGAAATAGGGTCGCGCTTCACGGGCGGCTTGTAGGGAGTCTTCACGAGTGAGGCACATCCCAGCCCTGCGGCACACGACAGCAGGGAGCAGGTGAATATCCACATGTAGGACACGCCCGCGTCGTGCATGAACAGACCTACCATGGGGCCTATGGACATGGCGATGTTGTTGGCCAGGCCATAATACCCCAACCCCTCGCCACGGCGCGATGAGGGCATGATGTCTATGACTATGGTATTGCCCCCCACCGTCACCATGCCGAACGACACGCCATGCACCACGCGCAGCATGACGAACAACATCAGCGTGCCCGCCACCAAGTATCCGGCGAAGATGGCTGTAAAGATGAGGTACGCCATCAGATAAAGGGGCTTGCGGGCAAACGTGTCGAGCAAGTAGCCTGAAAACGGACGGATGCACAAAGCTGCTATGGTGTAGCACGACAGCACCACGCCTATCATGGACTTGGTTGCCCCGAACACCTCCGACAGGTAAAACGGGAGCACCGGCATCATCAGCCAGAAACCGAAGTACAGCAGGAAGTTGGCCGCCAGTATCAGGCAATAGCTTGGAGTAACCAGTCTGTCTTTCATTGTCAATTAATGAATTAAGAATGAAGAACCTGCAGCCTTTTCCTGCAGGAGTTCTTCACTCTTCCCTTGAATCAGTATGCTGCCTCAAACTCGCGCAGGAAGCGCACGTCGTTCTCCGAGAACAGGCGCAGGTCGCTCACGCGATACTTCAGGTTGGCAATGCGCTCAATGCCCATGCCCAAGGCATAGCCGCTGTACACCTTGCTGTCGATGCCGCAGGCGTCGAGCACGGCGGGGTCTACCATGCCGCAGCCCAATATCTCTACCCAGCCGGTGTGCTTGCAGAAGGGACAGCCCTTGCCTCCGCAGATGTTGCAGCTGATGTCCATCTCGGCACTGGGCTCGGTGAAGGGGAAGTATGAGGGGCGCAGGCGAATCTTAGTGTCTGGGCCGAACATCTCTTGAGCAAAGAGCAGGAGCACTTGCTTCAAGTCGGTGAACGACACGCCTTTGTCTACATACAGCCCCTCGACCTGGTGGAAGAAGCAGTGGGCACGGTAGCTGATGGCCTCGTTGCGATACACGCGCCCCGGGCAGATGATGCGGATGGGCGGCTGTGCGTGCTCCATGGAGCGCACCTGCACGCTGCTGGTGTGCGAACGGAGGATGATGTTGCGCGTCACGTCCTGCTCGTTGACGTCGATGAAGAACGTGTCCTGCATGTCGCGGGCGGGGTGGTCGGCGGCAAAGTTCAGCTTGGTGTACACGTGCAGGTCGTCTTCCACCTCGGGGCCTTCGGCTATGCTGAAGCCCTGGCGGGCGAAGATGTCGATAATCTCGCTCCGCACGATGGAGAGCGGGTGGCGCGTGCCCAGGCCCACGGGGTAGGCGGTGCGCGTCAGGTCGAGGTCGCCGGCGTGGGTGTCTTGGCTGTCGAAGGCGTCCTTCAGGGCGGCAATCTTCTCCTGCGCCTTGGTTTTCAACTCGTTGAGGCGCATGCCCACTTCCTTCTTCTGCTCGGCGGGCACGGCCCGGAAGTCGGCCATCAAGGCATTGATGGCTCCCTTCTTGCTGAGGTATTTGATGCGCAACGCTTCCACCTCTTCGGCGTTGCCGGCCTCAAGGGCCTCTACTTCACGGAGTAGTTGTTCAATCTTGGCTATCATAATATAAAATGGTATATGTCTGGTTAAAACGTTGCAAAGATAATGCTTTCTTGCTTCCGTTGAACGGTTATGCGGGTAAAATCACTCCCCGCCCGCCGGAAGCTCGCCGCGCAGGTGCTCCACCCAGATGCGAGCGGCCGTCTCCACCATGCGCGGGCAGGGGCGCTTGGCGTAATACTCCGGCGTGCGCTCCGATGCCTGGGGCGAGCCTTCGGCCTTCTTGAGGCCCAGCAGCTCGGCGCAGACGAGGGAGCCGTTGCGCCGCTTGAACTCGGCCGCCAGGCGCTGGACGAGTGCGTAGTTGGCCGATTTGGCGGCGCGGTCCTCGCCTTTCAAAGCGCATTGCTCCAAGCCCGCCAGCATGAAGAGGCCGCAGGCGGTGCCGCACGTCATGCGCATGCGCCCTATGCCCCCGCCGAAGGAGGCGGACATGTGCAGGGCTTGCTCGAAGGTGAAGCCGTAGAGGTCGGCAAACGCCGCCACGACGGATTGCGAGCAGTTGTAGCCGCTGCGAAACAGCTCGACGGCGCGTGTTATTCTGTCTTCAAGTTCCATAAAAAAATGTCCTTTATAATCGGTTTGTCAATCTTTCTTATCGCCGATGCCACGACGCTACTGCGTCGTTAAAAACGCGCTATAGGGGCGTTAAAAACGCGCTACTACGCATTTTTAACTGCGCTACTGCCCGTTTTCAACTGCGCTACTGCCCGTTTCTGACGACGCTACTGCGCATTTTTAGCAGTGCCATGCCGCATTTTCACGCCCCCAGGGCCTCGGCCAGAAGCAGCAGGTTGAGCACCGTCACCACCGCAGCTATGGCGTAGAGCACGCACGCGCTGAGGCGGCTGTTGGCATACCGGCCCATCACCCGGCGCGACGAGGTGAGGCCCACCTGCAGGAATACCGTGAAGGGCAACTGGATGCTGAGCGCCATCTGCGAGACAAGCAGCCCCTTGAACGGGTCGCCAATGAAGCATATCAGCGCCAACGCCACGCCCAGCGAAAGGAGCACGCCCAGCTGCGAATGGCTGTCGCGTATGTGGTAGGACTCGCCAAAGATGCCGGCAAAGATGGAGCCTGCCGCCATGCCGCTGGTGATGGTGCTCGACACGCCCGCCATGAGCAGCGCCAGGGCGAAGATGATGCCCGCGTTGCCGCCCAGCAGGGGTTGCAAGAGCGACTGGGCCTGCTGCAACTCATCGACCTGCAACCCTTGGCTGAAGAAGGCCGATGCTGCCAGCAGAATCATGGCGCTGTTGATGGCCCAGCCCACGAGCATGGAGAACAGCGTGTCGAACAGCTCATACTTCAGCTTGCTGCGTATGGACACATCGCCCCGCTTGTTGTACTCATGGCTCTGTATCACCTCCGAGTGGAGGAAGAGGTTGTGCGGCATCACCACCGCGCCCAGCACGCTCATCACCACCATCATGCTCCCCTCGGGCAGCGAAGGCGTCACCCATCCGCGCGCCGCCAGCGGCCAGTCAATGTCCACTAGGAAAAGTTCATAGAGGAACGACAGTCCGATGACGGACACGAAGGCAATGATGGCCCGCTCTATCTTCCTATAAGAATTGGTAAAGAGCATCACGGCCACAAACACCGTGGTGAGCACCGCGCCCCACACGATGGGCACGTCCGCCAGCATCTGCAAGGCGATGGCCCCACCCAATATCTCGGCCAGCGACGTCGAGATGGAGGCCAGCACCGCCGTAGCCAGCACCGGGCGCGACACCCAGCGGGGCGCATACTTCGTGGCCGCCTCCGACAGGCACAGGCCGGTGACGATGCCCAGGTGCGCCACGTTGTGCTGCAGGATGATGAGCATCACCGTGGAGAGCGTCACCACCCACAGCAGCCCGTAGCCAAACTCCGAGCCGGCGGCGAAGTTCGATGCCCAGTTGCCCGGGTCGATGAATCCTACCGTGACCAGCAGTCCCGGCCCGATGTAGCGGAAGAAGTCCAGTCCGCCCAGGTAGCGCTTGTGGTCCTTGCGCTTCAAGTCTTCGATGATGTTCTTCATTGCCTTGTCCTTATGTGGATGAATACATGTAGAAAACGAGAACCCTGCGCGAGTTCTCGTCTCTATCCTGTCACTGGAGGAGTGCTTAGTACCCCATCTCGTGCAATGCCCGGCACAGCTGGTCGGGGCACGAAGTGGTCTTCATGCCACAACGAATGCCCTCGAGCTTGGCGATGACATCCTTTACGGGCATGCCCTTCACCAGGCGGCAGATGCCTTGCAGGTTTCCGTTGCACCCGCCTTCGTAGGAGACGTCCTTCAGTATGCCGTCTTCTACCTCGAGGTCTATCCGGGTGCTGCAGGTGCCATGGGTCTTATATTGGTATACCATATATTATATATCTATATTATTCTTCGCCTTCTTCGGGCTTCATGTTGGTGTACACCGTCTGCACGTCGTCAAACTCCTCCAGGCGCTCTACCATCTTGTTGATGCTTTCGCGGTGTTCGGGCGTCACATCCTTCAGGTCGTTGGGGATGTAGGTAAAGTCACCGCCCACGTCCTCGAAGCCTTGCTCCTCCAGGTGCTTCTGAATGGCGGCATAACTCTTGGGGTCGCCGTAGATGGTGATAGTGCCTTCTTCGGGGTCTTCCTCATAGTCTTCATCCACGTCGAAGTCTATCATGTCGAGCAAGAATTCGTCCATGTCCATGCCGTCTTTCTTCTTGAAGGTGAACACGCATTTGTGGTCGAACAGGAAAGCCAGCGAGCCCATGGTGCCAAGGTTACCGCCAAACTTGTTGAAGACGGAGCGCACATCGGCCACGGTGCGGGTGGGGTTATCGGTCAGGGTATCTACAAAGATGGCGATGCCGTGGGGGCCATAGCCTTCGTAGGTCATGCCTTTGTAGTCGCTCTGGTCTTTGCCCATGGCGTTCTTGATGGCGCGCTCGATGTTGTCCTTCGGCATGTTCTCGCGCTTGCAGGTGGCAATGACGGAGCGCAATGCGGGGTTGTTTTCGGGTTCGGGGCCTCCTGCCTTCACGGCTATGGCTATCTGTTTGCCCAGGCGGGTGAATGTCTTGGCCATGTGACCCCATCTTTTCAATTTCGTAGCTTTTCTGTATTCAAACGCTCTTCCCATTGGATTATATGTTTTAAGTGATTAATAATTTAGTGATTAGTGATTTATGGTTTAGTGATTAGCGATTCATGCCTGTGTGCAGACTCGCTAATCACTAAACACTAACCGATTCTCTATCGCAGCTTCGCTCCCAGCTTGTTCTCGAGGTTGGCCACGAGTTTCGACATGATTTTGTCTATCTGCTTGTCGTTGAGCGTGGCGTTCTCGTCTTGCAACCAGAAGCTTACGGCGTAGCTCTTTTTGCCCGCCTCGAGGTTCTTGCCTTCATACACATCAAACAAGGATACCCCCTTCAGCAGCTTCTTCTCGGTGTCGTAGGCTATCTTCTCCACTTCGGCGAAGGGCACGTCTTTGTCGAGCAAGAGGGCAAGGTCGCGCTTCACCACGGGGTATTTGGATAACTCCGTGAAGTTGACCTGCTGGTTCCTGATGGCTTTCATCAGTTCCTTCCAGTTGAGGTCGGCAAAGTAGACGTCGGCATCAATGTCGAACATCCGCAATACTTTGCGGGCCACTACGCCAAACATTGCCAGGCACTTCCCATTGCGAAGGCTGATGCCAAGAGCGGTGGCATAAATGTCGCTTTCCACAGGTGCTATCACCATGTCGCGCATACGCAATCCTAAGCGGGCGAAGATATTCTCCACATAGGCTTTCAGCTCGTAGACGGAGGTATCTTCATCGGGATGTGCCCACGAGTTGGACACGCGCTTGCCCGTAAGCCACAAGCCCAGGTGATAATCTTCGGCATAAGGTGCCAAAGCCTTATCGGGATTCTTCTTTTCTTCGTGATAATAATAGCAATTACCGAACTCGAAGAACTTCAGGTCGGCATTCTTGCGATTGATATTGCGTGCTATGCTCTCCAACCCGCCGAACAGCAAGGTCTGACGCATGGCGTTGAGGTCGGTGCTCAGGGGATTGAGCAGCATCACAAGGTTTTGCGAAGGATAGCTGGCCAGCCCGTCGTAATAGGCGGCACGGGTCAGCGAGTTGTTCATAATCTCGTTGAAGCCGCATCCCACCAACTGCTCGGCCACAAGGTTCTGCAATTTGTTGGACTTGTCGTGCTCGTTCTTAGGGATAAGGCTGGATTTCAGCGTAGTAGGTATCTCCACATTGTTATATCCGTAGATGCGCAGGATGTCTTCGATGACGTCGCACGGACGCTTTACATCCACGCGGTAGGGAGGCACATCCAGCGTGAGGCCTTCGGCAGTCTCCTCCACGATTCTCATCTCCAGGCTGGTCACGATGCTCTTGATGGTATCGGCCGGTATGTGCTTGCCCACCAAAGCATCCACCTCGGCATAAGTCAACTCTACACGGAAGTCTGGGAAAGGAGCGGCACATACGTCTTTTATTTCCGACGAAATGGTGCCCCCGGCCAATTCCTTCACCATAAGGGCAGCCAGCTTCAGGCAATAGATGACGGAATTGGGGTCGATGCCACGCTCGAAGCGGAAAGAGGCATCGGTGTTCAGACCATGGCGGTGTGCCGTCTTACGCACCCAGGTGGGATGGAAATAGGCGCTTTCCAGGAAGACATCCGTGGTCTTTTCGGTAGAGCCGGAGTCGAGGCCACCGAATACGCCGGCAATACACATGGGCTCTTCGGCGTTGCATATCATAAGGTCGCGGGCATCGAGCGTGCGCTCCACACCGTCCAGCGTAGTGAACTTCGTGCCTTGGGGCATGGTCTTCACAATGACGTGGTGCCCCTTGATGGTGTCGGCATCAAAGCAATGCAGTGGCTGGCCAAAGGCATGGACAATGTAGTTGGTAACGTCCACCACGTTATTGATGGGTCGCAGGCCTATGGCACGCAGGCGTGTCTGAAGCCACTCGGGACTCTCTTTCACCGTGACGCCTTTCACCGTGACACCGGCATAGTGCGGGCAGGCCTCGGCATTCTCCACCGTAACGGGGATGTCCAGTTCGTGGTTTTCTACTTGGAAGGTATCCACATCCGGACGATGCAGACGTGCAGGCTTGCCATGGCGCACCAAGTAGGCATAGAGGTCGCGGGCCACGCCGTAGTGCGAGCAGGCATCGGCGCGGTTGGGCGTAATGTCCACCTCGAGCACGTAGTCGCTTTGCAGGTTATAGTAATCTTTAGCGGGAGTGCCAGGCACAGCGTCGGCAGGCAGCACAATGATGCCTGCATGGTCGGTGCCGATGCCAATCTCATCCTCGGCACAAATCATGCCGTTCGATTCTATGCCGCGAAGCTTCGATTTCTTGATGGTGAAGCATTGGTCTCCGTCATAAAGTTTAGTGCCCAGCGTGGCTACCACAACCTTCTGTCCGGCAGCCACATTGGGCGCGCCACACACAATCTGCACAGGGTCACCCCCCTGCCCCAAGTTAACGGTAGTGACATGCATGTGGTCGGAGTTCGGGTGCGGTTCACACGTCAGCACTTCACCGATGACCAGGCCTTCCAACCCGCCTTTCACGGCTTGCACTTCTTCCACACTCCCGGTTTCCAGCCCGATGGAGGTAAGCGCCTCGGCCACCTCGGCGGGAGCCAGGTCGAAGTCAAGGTAATCTTTCAGCCAATTATAGGATATATTCATCGCATTAAGTTTTTATGTTTCCTGATTTTGACCCGCAAAGGTAATAAGAATTTTCGACTGAACAGGTATCCATCTCTAAGAAAATGACAAAGACCCCGCGGCTCATTCATTGCAAGCATTGAGTAAAGGCTTTTTTGCCCATATATTGCGTTTATGCTGCTCAACCCCAGCTTGCCAGCCTTTCAACCCCAGCGAGCAGGGCTTGGAAGGCTACTGCACGAGGCCTTAACGTTCTGCAACGGAGGCTTGGGACGACAACCCATCCCATCCGAAACAGCATATTTCTTCTACGGCATCATCGACCAAAGTAATTGTCGTTATATAATATATAACTCCCTTTGTTCCTGCAACTGCCATAGGTCAGCAGGGATATTTCTGCACATTCTTTTAAATTGGAATATCTGTTCGTCTATAATATTCTCATTAATAGCGATCTCCCAAAGTGTAATATAGACATGTTTGATAACAAACAAGACAAAAGACAATGGAGTTAATATAATTGAACTTGGTAGACGGAAATTATTATTTAGACCTATATGCATGTGCGCATAAGAGTGCAAATTCGGTCTATAGCCATTACGGTCTACATCATACCTGATATACATGGCACCCAAATTAATTTTCTGTTCGTCTCGCCTTTGCTCATAATCTTCCGCATACTCTATTTCCATTTCCTCCAATAATTGCTCATCAATAGGAATATCTTCTTCATCAAACAGTTCTAACAAAAAATCTTGAAAAGAAAAATATGTAGACTGAGATTGGATAAATACATAACGGAGTTTATCTCCATCCTTACTAAATTGGAATATAGAATCATCATCCAGCAATATTTCATAGTCATTATTATCTATTGCTGTCTGATAAATAGTCTTTAAATCACCAGACTTTATCGCATGAAACGATGCAGAAGAATATATGCCCATTCCTATTTGTTTCCTGCTTTTCAAGAACTTCATTTTTTTCAATAAGCGGGCCGCCTCTTCTATGGATATGTTGAAAGCTGCTTCATTCATTTTTTCCTCTGAATATATTGCATAATATCCTCAATGCTCAACCCATTATTGACAAGAAGGTCTATCTTGGTTTGCACATCCAGCAAAAGAGACTGTTGAATTTTGCTTCCGCTTTCAATGGTTTTTGTAGTTTCTTTGCTTGGTTGCGTAAAGACTAACTTAAAATCATTAGCTTTTAACTTATCCACTTCTTCA
The DNA here is from genome assembly GCA_949288715.1 of uncultured Bacteroides sp. Classification (GTDB taxonomy): domain Bacteria; phylum Bacteroidota; class Bacteroidia; order Bacteroidales; family Bacteroidaceae; genus Bacteroides. The sequence goes on from CASELH010000009.1 coordinate 57,266, forward strand.
AGGCAATATTCTATTTTTTCACCTCCTGTAATTGTCACCCAACCTTTGGTTCGTGTAATCGCAGTGAATAATTTATTCCTTAACAACACATTGTCCCGATTAATAAAAACTGTATCAGCGCCTATGATATAAACCATGCCGGCCTCATTGCCTTTTGCCTTATTGATTGTCGACAGAGTAACATTATTCTCATAAAAGAAATGCTTGTTCGCATTGGGCGCATCAACAAGGTTAAATGTAGATATACCATTTGCAATCAATATTTTAGAAAGCAAATTATAGTAACTTTTGATATTTCGGTTGTCAAGGCAAATAACGCAAATATCATCCGGCCTCAATTTCTCCTTCTGAATATCTTGTATGATACAATTGGCTACGAATGTACATTCCGATTCATAGTCAGAAAAAGAACGTACTTCAACAGTATACATCCCCAATTCTTGGTTCATTATATTAGGTGTATGTTCTACCGGGCGTGAGATAATCATTTTATCTCCCACATTCGATTGTCCGGATTCAACTTTAAATCCCAATAGCTCCCAATGGTCATTGTCTTCCAGACGCTGCAATACTTTCGTATTATAAATACCCAATCCCAATGAAAAAGCCACTATCAACGCCGTTCTGGGATTTCTATAACAGGTATGCAATACTATATCTTGAAGAGGATTTTTGTTTCTTGAAAAATCGACCAAATAATTTCCTTCCAGATCTTTTCCAAAAGTATTTTTCTCATCTTGCAAATTTACGTCAAATATATTTTGAAAATCATCATATGCCCATACAATTCTTTTTTCTTTTGAAAGTGCATAACACAATTGATAAAAATGATTAGGAAAATCTTGCCCCTCATCGATTAATGTCAAATCATATTTGGGATTAATCTTACCCGTCTTCAAAATGGACATGCAAACATAATCAAACGGATCTGAAGAATGTTGCCTGGCGATATTATATGTGATGGGTTCAATGCCATTTTCAGTGCATGTATAATCCGCAAAACCACCGGTCCGGCTTTTCAAAACGAAGCGTTCATTTTTCTGGAGGGGAAATCAAAACGAAACGTACTAATTTCAAGAAAACACGAATGCCATTCAAATACTTTCTGAGCAGCGTTTGAATGGCATTTTGTTTCAATTATACCCTTACACGTTAGGCCAAACAAATCCGGCAAAACGAAGAGAGAGAGTGATGAAGAGCGAAACTCATCTGTGTAGGCAATTATCCCCGGTCTGTAGCAGGGGAGTATCGTAAGGTAATAATTAAAAAATGTTACGGTAACAAACATATCAAGTAGTATATTTGCTACATTCCAATATAATCTGTATCTTCGCTGCATAATTAAAATATAAACCTAAGACGTGGGGGCAACACGATAAATTCTGCAACGAAATGATGAAATACCCGGAATACAGAGAAGCATTCAAGAAGGCGCAATGGTTTGAAGGACATCTTTGCAAACAAGACGGCATATACTACAAGCTGGTACGCGTGGAGGGAGAGAAGGAAAAGCGATTAAAACAGTTCTCTTATGATGAGCTGGGCGACAAAGACAAGGCACTCATAGAACGGGTAACCAAGAAAGAGGAAGAGAAAGAAGAACGTTTGCAACTATTCTTACAAGTATTACAACCCGCGCGCAACAAATTCATTGACTATGTTCAAGCCAACGGACAGCTTGTTAGCAGAAGCAACCAAAGTGAGAGCGAATACTGGCATGTCACATCGCCGAAAGACGGATGTATCTATACGGTACGAATTAGCGGGCATGTCTATCCTACGGGAAGCATGACAAACATCCACATGTACACTCTTGACACTACCGACTACGACTGCCGCCGGTTTCTCGAATTATTCGGATTGCAATAATTATAAGGCCTATATGAAAGAAGATGATTATGTAGGGTGTTGGTATTGCGACAACATCATAGACCACCCCGAGCAAGTAGGACTGCTGCACCTTGGCTTCCCGAGGTGCTTTGTGCTTATTCCCAGCAGCGGGGACTTCTACTTTTCCACATTCGAATCGTTCATGCAGATGGCACAAGTGAACTGGCTCGACCCGTCGGACTGCGGCACCGTGCAAGAGCAGAGGGAGGTGCTGGTGAAGCTGTGGAACTTCTCCGTAGAACAAGAGAACAGGGAAGAAGAATTATATGGTTCAAGAAGTAACTACGATTGATTTATGGAAGATAACAAAACAATATACCGTGCGGAGATTGGACGCCAGTTAGCCGAGCTTCGTAGCAAGAAGGGATTGACAGCACAGCAGGTTGCAGACCTATCCGGCATCAACCGGGTGAACGTCAGCAAGATTGAGACTGGCGCCTACAATGTAAGTGTAGATATCCTTGGCAGGGTGTGCGAGGTATTGGGAGCGAGGTTGAAGATTGTAGAGAATGAATAAGATAAACGAGGGGCAGCACGGTTGGTGTTGCCCCTCATTTGCTTTTCACGCGTTCAGGTCAAACCTCACCCCTTCTTCCCCCTCCAGCAACCTGCGCGTTCTCTCGATGTTATTCTCGTAAATATGCACATTGCCCAGGTTGAGCGTGATGGACTTCAGCGGCAAATCTATCTGCCGGGCCATCAGGTAGAGGTGGTACAGGTCGGCCGGCAGCCCCAGGTTGGCGTCAGAACTGCGCTGGTAGGCCGACAATACCAACTGCCCATCCTCTATCTGGAACTGCACCAGGCTAAGGCATGGCGCTTGGTTGCTTTCCGCATCCG
>CASELH010000010.1 GCA_949288715.1 uncultured Bacteroides sp.
CGGCACCATCAAGGAGGGCGACGTGGTCATCTTCTTCAACTACCGCAACGACCGCGCCAAGGAACTGACCATCGTGCTGACCCAGCAGGACATGCCGGAGCAGGGCATGCACACCATCCCCGGCCTGCAATACTACTGCATGACGCCGTATGACGCTTCGTTCAAGGGCGTGCACATCATCTTTGACAAGGAGAACGTGGCCGACACGTTGGGCGAATACCTCAGCAAGCAGGGCAAGAAGCAGCTGCACATCGCCGAGACGGAGAAGTATGCGCACGTCACCTTCTTCTTCAACGGCGGACGCGAGGCGCCCTTCGACGGAGAAGACCGCATCCTGGTGCCCTCGCCCAAGGTAGCCACCTACGACCTGAAGCCGGAGATGAGCGCCTACGAGGTAAAGGACAAGCTGGTGGAAGCCATCAACACGCAGAAGTATGACTTTATCGTGGTGAACTACGCCAACGGAGACATGGTGGGTCACACAGGCGTGTACGAAGCCATCGAGAAGGCCGTGGTAGCCATCGACAACTGCGTGCGCGACACCGTAGAGGCAGCCAAGGCCAACGACTACGAGGTCATCATCATTGCCGACCACGGCAATGCCGACCATGCCCTCAACGCCGACGGCACGCCCAACACGGCCCACTCGCTCAACCCCGTGCCCTTTGTCTACGTCACCACGAACAAGGATGCCAAGGTGGAGAACGGCGTACTGGCCGACGTGGCTCCCTCCATCCTGCACATCATGGGCCTGGCCCAGCCGGCCGACATGACGGGACATGATCTAATTAAAAATTGAGAATTGAGAATTAAGAAATGATAGACAGGGATAATGTTATCCATGTTAAAACGTATGCGTTTGCTATCCGTGTAGTGAACGCATATCGTTTTTTATGCGATTCCCAAAAAGAGTATGTCCTTTCTAAGCAAATGCTACGCAGCGGCACGGCTATTGGTGCCTTGGTTGCAGAAGCTCATCATGCCCAAAGCAGTGCGGATTTTCTAAATAAGATGAACATTGCATTGAAAGAAGCCAATGAAACGGCCTATTGGTTGTCTTTATTAAAAGATACAGGTTTTCTTGAAATGAAGTTGTATGATTCAATGGCGCAAGATTGCAATGAGATAATAGCTTTGTTGGTGAGTATTGTTAAATCAATGAAGAATAGCTTGGGCAGATAGTTTCATGCATTTATTTTTTAATTTTCAATTTTTAATTCTCAATTAATCAAATGCTGCAAGTTGGTGATGTTGTCGTCAGTTTCGACGTGTTGAAAGAAAAATTCCTTTGCGACCTCAGGGCCTGCCACGGCGCCTGCTGCATCGAGGGCGATGCGGGTGCGCCCCTGGAGCTGGACGAGGTGGCGCAGATTGAAGAAGTGCTGCTCCTCATCTGGGACGAGCTGTCGCCCCAGGCGCGGGCCGTCATAGACCGGCAGGGCGTGGCCTATGTGGACCGGGAGGGCGACTTGGTGACTTCCATCGTGGGTGGTAAGGACTGCGTGTTCACCTGTTACGACGAGCGGGGCTGCTGCTATTGCGCCATCGAGCGGGCGTGCCGCGAGGGGAAAACGAAGTTCCTGAAGCCCGTGTCGTGCCACCTGTACCCCATCCGCGTGAAGGACTTCGGCGAGTTCAAGGGCGTGAACTACCACCGTTGGGACGTGTGCAAGGCGGCGGTCTTGCTGGGGCAGAAGGAGAATGTGCCCGTCTATAAATTCCTGCGCGAGCCGCTCATCCGCAAGTTCGGGGCAGAGTGGTATGCCGAGCTGGAGACAGCGGTGGAGGAACTGAAGAAGCAAAACTACCTTTAAACACCTTATACAGCTGCCCTGCTGGCGTTGAAACGCTGCCGGGGTAGGGTAGTATCGCTACCGTGCTGGCGTAGGAACGCCGGGAAGGCGGTGGTGCAATGCTGTTTTATCTGCATCAAGGCGATGCTTTTCCCGATAATTTCCGTTACCTTTGTGTTGTTTTAATCTAAAGCATCAAGCGAAATATGAAGAAGCAATTCCTTTTCTCCCTGCTCGCCCTCAGCGTGGCGGCAGGGGCACAGGCCGGCGACGAGGGGCGACTGCTGCGCTTCCCCGCTACGAACGGGACGGACGTGGTCTTCACCTATGCCGGCGACCTCTACACGGCGCCGCTTGCGGGCGGCGAGGCACGGCGACTGACGTCGCACATCGGCTACGAAATGTTTGCCCGTTTCTCGCCCGACGGCAAGACCATCGCCTTCACGGGCGAGTACGACGGCAACCGTGAAGTGTACGTCATTTCCGCCGAAGGCGGCGAACCCCGGCGCCTGACCTACACCGGCACCAATGCCCGCGACGACGTGGGCGACCGCATGGGCCCCAACAACATCGTGATGACGTGGACAACGGACGGGCAGAACGTGGTCTACCGCAACCGCATCAGCGACGGATTCCAAGGCAAGCTCTGGCTGGCGCCTCTCGCGGGCGGCATGCCCCAGGCGCTGCCCCTGCCCGAAGGCGGCTTTTGCAGCTACTCGCCGGACGGCACGAGGATGGCCTACAACCGCGTTTTCCGCGAATTCCGCAACTGGAAGTACTACCGCGGAGGCATGGCGGACGACATCTGGCTCTACGACCCCAAGGCCGGTAAGGTGGAGAATTTGACCAATAACGTGGCGCAGGACATCTGCCCCATGTGGATTGGCCAGGACATCTACTTCATCTCCGACCGCGACAAGACGATGAACCTCTTCGTTTACCACACCGCCAGCGGGCAGACGGAGAAGGTGACCAACTACACGGACTACGACATCAAGTTCCCCAGCACGGACGGCAAACAGATTGTGTATGAGCATGCCGGCTACCTCTACCGCTTCGACCCGCAGACGCGCAAGGCCGAACAAATCCACATCACCCTCAATGCCGAGAACGTCTACGCCCGCACCGAGCAGAAGCACGTGGCCGGCTATCTGACCGCAGCAGGCCTCAGTGCCGACGGCAAGCGCTTGGCCGTCACTGCCCGTGGCGAAGTCTTTGACGTGCCTGCCGACAGGGGCGTGACGCGCAACATCACCCGCACCCCCGGCGCCAACGAGCGCAGTGCCGACTGGAGTCCCGACGGCAAGTACATCGCCTACATCTCCGACCGCACGGGCGAGACGGAAATCTACCTGCAACCCGCCGAGGGCGGCGACCCCATCCAGCTGACTACGGGCAGCGACACCTACATCCGCGACTTCAGCTGGAGCCCCGATAGCAAGACCGTGCTCTACACCGACCGCAAAAACCGCATTGTCACCGTGGATGTGGCCTCGAAGCAGAAGACTGTGGTGATGCAATGCCCCGAGCAGGAGTTCTACGACGTGGCCTTCGCGCCGGACAGCCGTTGGATAACCTACACCAAGCCCGCGAAGAACCAGTTCTCCGTGGTCTACGTCTACAACCTGGATACGAAGAAGGAATATGTCGTGACGGAGAAGTGGTACAACTCCTCGGCTCCCGTCTTCAGCACGGACGGCAAATATCTGGTGTTTGAATCCGACCGCGACTTCAACCCCATCTACGGACGCCTGGAGTGGAACCATGTCTACACCCGCATGGGCGGCATCTACCTGGCCATGCTGACGGACGACACGCCCTCGCCCTTCCTGCCCGCAGACGAGGCGGTGAACAGCGATAAGGAACAACAGCAGGCACCCGAAACCAAAGACAAGGATAAGAAGAAAGATGCCCGGGCCGAGGCCAAGGCGGTGCAGATAGACCCCGAAGGCATCGTGGGCCGCATCGTCAAGCTGCCCCTGCAGGCCGGCAACTACTGGAACCTGTACAGCGACGGGCAGACCGTGTGGTACTATGGCAACGGCGGCACGCATGCCTTCGACCTGAAGGAGCAGAAGGACGAACTGGTGGCCGAAGGCGCCATCATGGCACCCGTGGACGGCAGCAAAAAGGCGCTCTACATGCGCGGCAACTCCCTCTATGTGGGCGAACTGTCCGCACGCAAGGTTGCGCTAGAGGACGCGGTATCTCTGAACGACATGGTAGCCCCGATAGACTACGGGCAGGAGTGGGCGCAAATCTTCGACGAAGCCTGGCGCGCCTACCGCGACGGCTTCTACGTGGAGAACATGCACGGCGTGGACTGGCAGGCCATCCGCGAGAAATATGCCGTGCTGCTGCCCTACGCCAAAACGCGCCTCGACCTGAACTACATCATCGGGGAGATGATTGCCGAGCTGGCCTGCGGCCATGCCTACGTCAACCCCGGCGAATACGCCAAGCCCGAACGCATCGACATGGGCCTCCTGGGTGCCGAGCTGAGCCGCGACAAGAGTGGCTTCTACCGCATCGACCGGATTCTGCCCGGTGCGCCCTATAGCGAGAAGCTCCGTTCGCCCCTCACCGAGCCGGGCATGGAGATAAAAGAAGGCGACTACATCACGGCTATCGACGGCGTATCCACAGCCACGGTGGACAACATCTACCAGCTGCTCATCGGCAAGGCGGGCGTGTTGACCGAACTGTCCGTCAACACGAAGGCCTCGGCCGACGGTGCCCGCAAGGTAGTGGTGAAGCCTACGGCCGACGAGTACCCGCTCTACCATTATAATTGGGTGCAAAACAACATCCGCCGCGTGGAGGAAGCCACCCAGGGCCGCGTGGGCTACATCTACATCCCCGACATGGGTCCCGAAGGGCTGAACGAGTTTGCCCGCTACTTCTACCCGCAGCTGGACAAAGAGGCCCTCATCATCGACGACCGCGCCAACGGCGGCGGCAACGTTTCGCCCATGATTATCGAGCGGCTGCTGCGCAAGCCCTACCGCATGACCATGTCGCGCGTGTCCACCCTGACGGGCACCATTCCCGATGCCACGCAATACGGGCCGAAGGTGTTACTCATCAACAAATACTCCGCTTCGGACGGCGACCTCTTCCCCTGGAGCTTCAAGGCCAACCAGCTGGGCACCGTCATCGGCACCCGCACGTGGGGAGGCATTGTGGGTATCAGCGGCTCCCTGCCCTACATGGACGGAACGGACATCCGCGTGCCCTTCTTCACCAACTACGACGCCAAGACCGGCCAGTGGATTGTGGAGAACCACGGCGTAGACCCCGACATCCTCATCGACAACGACCCCATCCAAGAGCAGGCCGGCGTAGACCAGCAGTTGGAGAAAGCCATCGAAGTAGCTCTCGAACAGTTGAAGGACCGCAAGCCCCTGCCCGGCGTTCCCGCGCCGCGCACAATGAAGGACTTGGGGGTGGAAGACTGATGGCGTAAAGCCCCCGGTAAAACAGGGCGGTGGTGTGTCGGACCCGTCCGGCAACACCACCGTCCTGTTTTCATTGCTGCCGCACGGCTGCACCGGCACGGTGACGCTTGTCTGATAGCGCCGCAGTGCTTGTCCGCCGGCGCGGTAACGTTGGCAAAGTCCTGTTCGCCAGCACCCCAGGCGGGGCGGGCATTCACTGTCCAGTCAGAAACGCGGCGACTCTGCCCGGGCGGGTGCTTTTGTACCGCACAATCAGCTTGTAAACCAGCAGCGGGAGGTAGATCCCCGTCATGATGGCGAGCACGCTTCCCACCTGCCACGGGGCGTGGGTGAGGCTCAGGAAGACTTGTTGCGAGGCCACCTGCGGGAACCACGAGAATAGGTAAATGGCATAGGATGCCCCGTACAGGTGGTCGAGGAAATGGGCTCGGTGGCAGATGTAAATCTTCCCCAAGAGGATACTCAGCAAGATGCCGTTGCAGGCCGTTATGAGGTCTTTCCCCGTGAAGTCGGGCACCACGGTGACCAGCGCGAGCGACAGCAGTCCGCTTGCCACCGCCGCGGCATGGATGTGTCCCGTCAGGCGGCCGATGATGCGGTAGTGGCAGCAGTAATAGCCTAGGAAGAAGTAAATCAGATAGCTGGCCACCCCGGACAGGTTCATCAGCCGGAAGTGTGCCGCCGGATTGAACAGGTGCAGCAGTAACAGCGCGGCAAGCAGGACGAGGTGCCCCCGCAGGGTGTCAAACCGTCTCAGGAGGCGTGCCCCATATGCGGCGAGGAGAAAGATGATGAACAGGGTTGGCAGGAACCAGAAGAAGATGATGACATTGTCCCACGGGTAAATGAGCTGGTGCACGTAGGTGTCCCACGATATTTCCACGGGGCGTACAGTAAACCGGTTGAGCAGGGCCTTGGGCAGGTAGGCCAGGGTGCTGATGAACACATATGGGACAAGCAGGCGCCTGACCTTTTTCCAGATGAATCCTCGGCTGCTGTACAGCGGGGTGACCGCCAGGGACATCCCTTTCTTTTCGTTGCCATACCTCAGCAGGAACCCCGAAATGAACATGAACAACGGCATGTGGAACGAGTAAATCCACGTAAACCACAGCGGCTCGGAGGGTGCTCCCTGGCAGCTGTGCCCGATGACTACAAGCAGGATGCCGAATACCTGCAGGAACGAAATCAGATGGTTTCTTTGCATAAAACGAAAGATTTTATGCGCATTCTATCTACTACAGGAAAACGGGGAAGCCAAGCACCGGCAGATAAGAAACGTGGACGATAACCTATCCACGTTCCGGGGTACTTGGCCAAACCCACCACAACAGACAAGTCACGCCCACGCTATCACGCGGGCGCTTGCGACTTATTCCTGTTGCGGTTCTTTCCACGGCCAAGTTTCCGGAACGTTTTCAGAATAAATAGCAAACGCTAATTCATACTCAAAAATACAAGGAGATCGTCCTGCCGCTGCGGAACTTTCTCCGTTGCAAAAGTAGGGAAAAGATAACAGACTGTGCCTCTGTGCGGACATAAAAAAAACGGGCAGGGAGAAAAATCTCCTTGCCCGGCATCGTTGAATTGATATGAAAAGTGAGATGAGTGATTCCGTTACGCGTCAATATTAGCATACGTAGCATTCTTCTCGATGAACTCGCGGCGTGGCCCCACGTCTTCGCCCATCAGCATGGAGAAGATGTAGTCCGCCTCGGCGGCATTCTCCAGTTGCACCTGCTTCAGCATGCGGTTTTCGGGGTCCATGGTCGTCTCGCGCAGCTGGTCGGGATTCATTTCACCCAGACCTTTGTAGCGTTGCGTGTGCACGGCATTCTCCTGCCCGCCGCCGTAGGTGTCGATAAAGCGTTGGCGCTGCTGGTCGGTCCAGCAATACTCGGCAATCTTGCCCTTGGTGCAGCGGTAGAGGGGTGGCGTGGCAATGTACAGGTAGCCCTGCTGTATGATTTGGGGGAAGTAGCGGTAGAACAGCGTCATGATGAGCGTGGCAATGTGCGCGCCGTCCACATCGGCATCGGCCATGATGATGATTTTCTTGTAGCGCAGCTTGTCTATGTTGGCCTCCTTGCTGTCTTCGCTGTCCACGCCGAAGCGTATGCCCAGTGCCTGGATGATGTTGTTCACCTCATCGCTCTCGAACGCTTTGTGCCACATGGCCTTTTCCACGTTCAAAATCTTGCCGCGTAAGGGCAGTATGGCCTGGTAGCGGCGGTCGCGTCCCTGCTTGGCCGAGCCGCCTGCCGAGTCACCCTCCACGAGGAACAGCTCGCATTCCTCCGGGTCGCGGCTGGAGCAGTCGGCCAGCTTGCCCGGCAGTCCGCCGCCGCTCATGGGCGATTTCCGTTGCACCGACTCGCGCGCCTTCCGTGCGGCCACGCGGGCGGTAGCGGCCAGTATCACTTTGTCTACTATCAGTTTGGCTTCTTTAGGATGCTCCTCCAGGTAGTTGCTCAGCGCCTCGCCCACGGCCTGGTTCACGGCGCCGCTCACCTCGTTGTTGCCCAGCTTGGTCTTGGTCTGTCCTTCAAACTGGGGCTCGGCCACCTTGACGGAGATAACGGCTATCAGTCCTTCGCGGAAGTCTTCACCGCTTATTTCCACCTTGGCCTTCTCTAGTTGCTTGGCGCAGGTGTCTTCGGCATATTTCTTCAGCACGCGCGTCAGGGCAGAGCGGAAGCCCGCCTCGTGTGTGCCGCCCTCCTTGGTGTTAATGTTGTTCACGTAGGAGTGCAGGTTCTCGCGGTAGCCCGTGTTGTACATGATGGCGCACTCTATGGGCACGCCGGCCTTCTCCGTGTTCAGGTAGATGACGTCGTTGAAAAGCGGGGTGTTGTTGCTGTTGAGGTAGCGCACAAACTCCTTCACGCCTTCCTCCGAGTGGAAAGTCTCCTGCACGTAGTTGCCCTCCTCGTCCTTCTCGCGCAGGTCGGTCAGCGTGATGCGGATACCCGCGTTCAGGTAGGCCAGCTCGCGCAGGCGGGCTTGCAGGATGGAATATTTGTAAACGGTGGTGGTGAAGATGCTTCCGTCGGGCCAGAAGGTCTGCTTGGTGCCGGTGACTCCCGGGTCGCACGTGCCCACTTCCTTTACGGGGTAGAGAGGCTTGCCGCATTCGTACTCCTGCTGGTACACTTTCCCGCCGCGGAATACCTGCGTAGTCATGTGTGTAGACAATGCGTTGACGCACGACACGCCCACGCCGTGCAAGCCGCCGGACACCTTGTAAGAGCCCTTGTCGAACTTACCGCCGGCATGCAGCACCGTCATTACCACCTCCAGCGCCGACTTCTTCTCCTTCTCGTGGAAGTCTACGGGGATGCCACGGCCATTGTCTTGCACCGTGATGGAGTTGTCCTCGTTGATGGTCACCTCGATGTGGTCGCAGTAGCCGGCCATTGCCTCGTCGATGGAGTTGTCCACCACCTCGTACACCAGGTGGTGCAAACCGTTCTCGCTGATGTCGCCTATGTACATGGCCGGGCGTTTGCGCACAGCCTCCAGCCCCTCCAGCACCTGGATGTTACTGGCCGAATAGCTGTTCTCGCCCTGTATCTTTTCTTCTTCAGTCATAAGTTCTAATACCTTATTATGTTAACCCCGCAAAGATACAGAAAAAACTCGAAATAACCGCCTTCCCGCGCGCTATATATGTCCCGCTTACGGCACAATGATGTATTGCGGGTATTGCCAGCCGTCTTTACTAACTGGATATTGGTAAACACTCGTGTCATATATACCCCATCCGGGGAATCTCGAGCTGTTATAGTCTGCTTCCGAGATGGTGATGCTGATAAACTGATAGTCGTAAAGCCTCCACATAACTTGCCCTGTACCGGCTATGTTCAGTGTTTTTAGTGCGTTGTTATTATTCGCTGTTAGGAATTCCATTTTAGGGCAATAGGATATGTCCAAACTACTCATGCCATTGCCGTCACAGCGCAAACTCTCTAAATTTGCACAATTGGCTGTGCTTAAAGTGGTCAGTTTCTCATTGCCGTCAGCCATTATTTCTTTAACTTGCGGACAGTTGGAAATGTCCAATGAAGTCAAATTATAATTCTCGCGAATCCTTATAGTAGTCAAATCCTGTAAATCCGACAAATCCAAAGCTCCTTCTATTTGAGTCCTAAATAAAACCACCTCCTGCAACTTGGGATGGCCTGTTATATCTATGCTTTGTATTGCCCCTTCCGAGATGCTTAGTACTTCTAAATTGGGTAATATGGATAAGTCTATACTTTCAAACTTTCCGCCATTGCATGAAAGTCCTGTAATACTTTGATTATTGGCAGACATAATGGGCGCTTTCGTCATATCTTCTCCGCCCAATTCTAAGCTTTCAAGTTCGGTCAACATGGAAATATCTACCTGTTCGCAGGGATTATCAGAGATGGCCAAACTACGAATTTTAGGTATTTTAGTGAAATCAAAGTGTTCTAATTGGTTGTTCCTACAATCAAGCACTTCCAAGTTCGGGCAATCCGAAAGTTCTAACTCTGTCAGATTATTATTATTAAGCCATAATTTCTGAAGTTGATTGCAGCCTGATATATTTAGTGATGTAAGTTCACAATTCTCGCAATCCAAATACTTTAGATCTGACAACCCTGCTACATTAATAGTAGTAATACGTTTATTTATGTTTACAGAACCTAATGAAATAACTTGTAATCTGGACATACCCCTAAAGTCCGCAGTTCCATTTATCCCGGTCACATCATCCAAGTCTATGCTGAGCACTCTTTCTTCCCCCGTTTCCCAGTCATAGGTTGCTCCAATTCCATACCACTCATTCAGCGGTTTGTCCGTGCACCAATTGTCATGTCGCGACCAGTTGTCCCCGTCCGCCGAGCGGTAGAAGGCTTCCAATATCTCGCGGTCACGATTGAAGTCGGGGGCAAAGGTGGTGGTGCTTATCACTCGGTCGTCTTTCCCCATTACCTGTGCCTCCAGGCTCTTGGCCATGTCGGCCTTGGTGTGGATGTTGGCGCGCGTCTCCGGGTCGGGCGTCCATTGCACGGTCACCTCGCCATTCTCGTCGGAGTAGCCCAGCGATGCGTCCACTATGCCTTGCGAGGGGATGAACTGCACGGCGGCCTCGGCCGAAGCCTCGTTGTCGCCCGTTATGCTGAAGTCCGTCACGCTGAATTTCACGGTGATGGGTTGGTTTTCCGGCTGCAGGCTGCCGTTTTCCGGCGACACCAGCTCTATCTTGTCCGGCGTGCGGTGCAGGTCCTGCTCGGGGGTGCTGATGGTCATCGTGGCGCTGCTCCAGTCCCAGCCGGGTATGCCTGCGAAGTCCAGCGCCAGGTTGGCCTCCAGGTCGGTGCGGTAGTAGAGGCGGTTGCTCCACTTGGCGTGGTTTTCGCCCTCCATGCCTGCCCGCCCGTCAAACTCCAGGTGGTCCAGCAGGTAGGGCTTGATGGCGATGTCCGGCCCGGCAAAGTTGAAGAAGCGCACCCTTATCTTGGGGTAGAGCGACATGTGGGCGTCTACATTGGCCTTGGCTGTCAGCTCGGGCTTGTGCAGGGTGAAGGTGGGGTCGGGCGCGGTCCATATAGGCTCCAAACTCCTGCTGCCGTACACGTAGGAGAAGCCTGCGTTTATGTCCATGCCGGCCGACATGCCTGCCGTCAGCTCCGCATTGGCGTCTGCCGCTATGGCGGCATCTACCATGATGTCGGCATTGACGTTCACTGTCACGGGCACGCCGGCCACCGGGAAGGTGAAGGTGAAACCCCTGGCCGTGAGCACGTCTTCCAGCACGGCTTCATTGAGGCCGGCGTCGAACTCGGATTCGGCTATGAGCTTCATAATCATCTCGGCGGATGCCGCCCCATTCACGTAGCACCAGAAGCCCAGCAACTCGCCTTTGGGCACGCTGACCGTGCCGTCGTCGGACATCTCGGTCCTCATGCCGAAGGTGAAGTTGAAGTGCCCGGACACGCTGAGCCGGTGGTTGCACTTCTCCCACTTCAGGCGTGCGTTGCCCCAGTCGGCAATGGTCTCGCCGTCGGCGCTGTATGTTCGGTCGAAAAACGGGTGGTCGTCGCCCGCGTTGATGATGTCGCCTGTGGCGCGCGTGGCAGCTTGCACCTCCAGGTCGTAGAGCGTGCGCATGCTGCCGTCGGGCATGGAGGCGGTAATCCTGACGGGGTGTATCACGCCCCGTTCGTCGGTGGTGCGCACCCCTCCGCCGCGGGTCACCACGGCCCGCGACACCGGCGTGGTAGCCAAGGTGAACTCCTGGTTAACGAAAACGTCGGTCATGTCGCCCTCCTCGGTCTGCAAGGTCAGGGTGTTCCCGTCTTCACTGACCTGCCGCACGATGCGGATATAGCTGATAGAGTCTGTGGGGATGACGATGGAGGCGCCTGCCCGCAAGGTGGGCTTCTGGTCGCCGTACTCCAAGGTGACGGTGCCCGTGGCGGGGTCGAAGCCGGTCAGCTTGTTTTCCTCGTAGTCTATGGGGATGTAGGCCGATATGCCAAACTGGCGGACGGTGAGCGTGTCGGCATCCTGCCCGTCGGCCGTGGCGAGAATGACGTCGCCTGTCCGTTCCTGGTATTCCGGGTTTTCCTCAATGCTCAGCGTCAGGCAGATGTCGGTTCCCTCCCCGCCGTCCGTAGGGGTTGCGCTCACCCATTCCGGCAAGCTCTTTATTTCCCAGTCGTCGGTCGCCTCAAAGCGCACTTCTTCTTCCGTGGCCTCGTAGGTCAGGTCCAGGTAGCTGTAGGCCAGCTCTATCCGGCTTGTTGTTTCGGGCGGTGTTGGCACAGGCGGATTGTCGGTGGGCTGTACGGGGCTGTCGTCTTTGCAGCCGAAAACTATGGCCAGCAGGGCGCAGAGAAGGAGGCTTTCTGCCTGCCTCCGGATGGTGGGGAAAGAGTGCTTTTCCATGATGCCTATAATTTTGCAAAGGTAATTATAAACTCATGAAAAGCAAATTTTTCCCATAAAAAGTTATAAGGGTAAATAACTAATCATATTTGGCTTATGCGATGAAATGGGAATTTAACTGGCACACAGATGACACAGATTTTACGAGATGACCACAGATGCATAGCGAAAAAATAAAATCTGTGTAAATCTGTCTCATCTGTGTCATCTGTGTGCCGTCCCTGTACACATACACACAAACACATAAAGCAGAGGCCAGACAAATCACTTGTCCGGCCTCTGCACTCGTATGAAAGCCTTTATTTACTTATGGTTCTAAGTGGATGTTGTAAGTTATGCCAACTTATTGATATGCTTAGCCAGTTTCGACTTCAAGTTGGCAGCCTTGTTCTTGTGGATGATGTTCTTCTTAGCCAGCTTGTCCAACAGTTTGGTCACACCGGGAAGCATGTTCTGAGCTTCGGCCTTGTCGGTCGTAGCACGGAGTTTGCGCACTGCATTTCTCATGGTCTTTCCATAATATCTGTTGTGCAGTCTGCGCGTAGCGTCTTGTCTGATTCTTTTCAGTGATGATTTGTGATTTGCCATCTCGACTAATCTTTTTTAATTCGTTTATTTTTTATTTGTAGCCCCTGGGGGAATCGAACCCCCCTTTCAAGAATGAAAATCTTGCGTCCTAACCGATAGACGAAGGGGCCGGGCCTTCAGTGGGCGTTTCCGCCCGTGCAAACCTCATTTCCTCGATTTGCGGTTGCAAAGGTAGGAACTATTTTTGAATTGGCAAAACATTCTTTGCATTTTTCTCTGTTTTTTGTGGAAATGCCGCTGAAACGCTTGTGGCAGTGGGGCTAAGGCGATGGCTACACCTTATTAATATTATAAGGGCAGGCGGCAAGATGTCGAGGCACCGACCGGCAAGTCAGCCTGTCCTTCCGTATCTTTTTCCTCCCACCTCCGCCTCACTTTGTCCGCTCTTTTTCCTTTCCATAGCGAAAGCCCGCAAAAGGAGCAGGTAAGGACCGGGTAAGGAGATGGTAAGGAGCGGGTAGGGGGCGGGGGTGTAAAATGTTCTGCTTTGTTGGAGGAATGGGGTTTCGGCTGCTTTCCTTGCATGGTGTCTACATCCACTTTTTTTGCTTGGGGAATTTCGGGTAATGTGCTGGTTATAAGTGGAATAATTTCAACAGGCATCTACATGCCAAGAACTTCCTGTTTGACAGGTGCCCGATTTCCCGTATATTTGTTCGCCCCCTGCAGAAGAGGGAGGCAAACCGATAGTTACTACATTACTAACCCTTAAAACAACTCAAAACAATGAATCTGAAAAGAAAGACTTTAAAAGAAGTAGGCTTCTTGTGTGCCTGCACGGCGTTGCCTCTGCTGGCAGCGTGCACCGCTTCGGGCGGAAATGAGGTGAGTGCGTATGTCACTACTGCCGACCGCGATTACGACCTGACGAAAGATACCTTGAGCTTTACCACTGCGCCTGCCGAGGACGGGGTTGCGCTGGTCCGGCTGGATGCCGCCACGCGCTACCAGGAGATGGACGGATTTGGCGCGGCCATCACGGGCTCTACCAGCTATAACCTCTCGCTGATGCCGGAGGAGGTGCGCCGGCAGTTTCTGGCGGAGACCTTCTCGCCGGACAGGTATGGCTTCAGCTACGTGCGGGTGCCCATCGGGTGCTCGGACTTTTCGCTGAGCGACTATACTTGCTGCGACACGCCGGGCATCGAGAACTTTGCCTTGACAACGGAGGAGACGAAGTACATCATCCCCACGCTGAAGGAGATACTTACCATCAATCCCGACCTGAAAATACTGGCTTCGCCCTGGACATGCCCCCGCTGGATGAAGGTGAAGGACTTGAAAACCAAGGAGCCTTTTGAATCGTGGACCAGCGGGCACCTCAATCCCGACTACTATCAGGACTACGCCACCTACTTTGTGAAGTGGCTGGAGGCCTTCAAGCAGGCGGGCATCACGGTGGACGCCATCACGGTGCAGAACGAGCCGCTGAACCATGGCAACTCGGCCTCCCTCTTCATGGGCTGGGAGGAGCAGCGCGACTTTGTGAAGACTGCCCTCGGCCCGGCCATCAAGAAGAACTTCCCCGAGGTGAAGATTTATGCCTTCGACCATAACTACAATTACGACAACCTGCCCGACCAGCAGGACTATCCGCTGAAGATTTATGCCGACCCCGAGGCCAAGCAGTACTTTGCCGGGGCGGCCTACCACAACTATGGCGGCAACCGCGAGGAGTTGCTGGACATCCACGCCAAGGCGCCGGACATGGAGCTGGTGTTTACCGAAACCTCCATCGGCACCTGGAATAAGGGCAACGACCTCATGCTGGCCTTGAACCGCGACATGGAAGAAGTGGGCCTGGGCACGGTGAACAACTGGTGCCGGGGCGTGATAGTGTGGAACCTGGTGCTGGACAGCGACCGCGGGCCTCACGGAGGGCCGGGCGCTTGCGCCACCTGCTACGGAGCCGTGGATGTGGACAACACGACGTACTCCACCATTACCCGCAACTCCCATTACTACCTCATTGCCCACCTGGCCTCGGTGGTAAAGCCGGGCGCCGTGCGCATAGGCACCTCTGCTGAGGCTGCCGACGGGCTGATGTATTCCGCCTTCGAGAACGTGGACGGCACGTATGCCTTCGTGGTGAGCAACGGCGGCGACACGGCGCGCGCCATCACCGTGGACGACGGCACGCACCGCTTCACGGCCGAAGTCCCGGCCAAGGGCGTGGCTTCGTACCGCTGGATGAAGTAGGCGCAGGGTTGCGGCACGATAAGAAATGGAGGTGTGTCACAACCCTCTGAACGCTTTCAAAATATGATAGGCGCGGATTTCGCGGAATAACGCGGATTTAATAAGCTTAATCCGTGAAATCCGCGTAATCCGCGCCTAAAAGAAAGCATTCAGAGAGTTGTGGCACACTCTCATTTTGTTTCAGCCCGGAGGCATCAATAGCCGAAGATGTCCTCTGTAGTCAGCTCGGTGACGGGGCCTATCTTCTTCAAGGCCTCCATGTCAAGGTCTTGCTTGTTGCCGAGGATGCCGTAGTAGTACGTGCGTCCCTTCACCCACTGTTGCTGGAAGGCGGCCACGTCGTCCAGCGTCATGGCCTGGATGTCGTTGTACAGCTTGATGCGGCTGTCCACCGTCTGTCCCAGGTCTTGTGCGTTCAGGTAGCTCCAGATGACGCTCATGCCGGTGATGCGGTCGGTGCGCAGGCGGGTAATCATGCCGTCCTTGGCCAGGCGGAAGGCGTTTTCGGAGAGCGGCATGTTGTTGATGATGTCGTTGAAGGTATTCACCGCATCCATCAGCTTGTCGCTCTGCGTGGCAATCTGCGAGATGAAGTAGTAGTCGCGGTCCAGGTAGGTAGGCGCGTTCAGTCCGGCCCAGGCGGAGTAGGCCAGTCCGCGGCTTTCGCGCATTTCCTGGAAGACGATGCTGTTCATGCCTCCGCCGAAGTACTCGTCATACAGCTGGCGGGCAGGCTCGATGGCGGGGTCGAACTTCTCGTTCTGGCTGGAGTATTGCAGCATGTAGAGGTTCTTGGCGTCGTAGGGGGCCACGAATACGCGGGTTTCGGGCGTCTGCCGCAAGGCCACGCGGTAGGCGGGGGCAGGGATGTCCTTCAGCGCGGCGGGCGTGTGATGCTCTTTGTCGATGATGGCCAGCAGCTCGTCCTGCGTGCTGGGGCCGTAGTACAGAATGCGGTGCTTGTAGCCGCTCAGTCCGTGGATGCGGTCCACCAGCTGTTGCGGGTCGGTGCCCTTCAGCTCGGCCTCGGTGAGTTGCAGTTTGAGTGCATCGGGACCTGCCCAGACGTATTGCATCAGCCGGCTGAAGTTGCGGCTTTGGTTCAGCTTGGCGTCCTTGCGGGCTTTCAGCTGGTCGGCCACGAGGTTGGTGTAGGCTTGCGGATTGACTTGTGCGTCGGCCAGCAGCTTCTCAAAGAGGGCCATGGCCTGGGGCAGGTATTCGTTCAGTCCGGTCAGGGTGACGTAGGTGCGGCGTTCGCCGGGCGACACGCTGAAGCCGCAGGCCATGCGGTAGAACGCCTGCTTCACCTGCTCGGGTGTCATGTCGCTGGTGCCCAGGTATTCCAGGTATTGGGCGGCGATGGAGAGGAAGCGGTCTTGCTCGGCCCCCATGTCGAACAGGTACACCAGCTGGAAGATGTCGTTCTCCTCGTTCTGCTTGTAGAGCACGGGGATGGCGCCGTCCTTAGCCGTGAGTTGCGTCAGGTCCTTGGTGTAGTCCAGGAAGACGGGCTCGATGGGCGCGGCAGCGGCGGCTTCGGCCTGAATCTGGGTGAGGAAGGCGCTGGCCGTGTCGCGGTTCATGGCGATGGGCGTGATGTGCGGCTTGTCTATCTTCTTTTCATTGGGGTCTTTGCCTTGGCGCTTGTAGATGACGGCGTAGTTGTCGTCGCGCAGATACTTGTTGGCCAGGTCTACCACCTGTTGCTTGGTCACCTTGGCAATGCGGTTCAGCATGCTGGCTTCATTGGCCCAGTCGGTGCCGTTCACAAACGATTGCACAAACCAGTCGGCGCGGCTTGCGTTGCTTTGCAGGGTGTATTGCTGATACAGCTTGAAGTTGTTCAGCGTAGCCTCCAGCAGGGCGTCGTCGAAGTCGCCGTCGCGCAGCTTCTTCACTTCGGCCAGCAGCAGGTCTTTCACCTCGTCGAGCGATTGGCCTGCCTTGGGCCGTCCGGCCATTTCAAAGGTGCCGTAGTCGGCCATCAGCGAGGGGTAGGCATAGGCGCTCAGTGTCTTTTGCTGTTGGGTCAGGTCGAGGTCTATGAGGCCGGCCTGTCCGTTGTACAGTATCTGGCCCACCACCTGCATCAGTTCGGCATCGGGGTCGGCGGCTGCGGGCAGTCGCCAGGCCAGGGTGACGTTTTCGGCATCGGGTCCCAGCACTTCGCGCACGATGGGGGCGGTGATGTCGCTTTCCTTAGGCAGGTTCAATTTAGGCAGATTGGGGTTGGGCTGCAGCGAGCCGAAGTACTTGTCGATGGTGGCAATCATCTGGTCGGGGTCGAAGTCGCCGCTGAGGCAGATGGCCATGTTGTTGGGCACGTACCACGTCTTGTAGTAGTTCTTGATGTTGGTGATGAGTTCTTGATGTTGGTGATGGAGGGGTTCTTCAGATGCTCCTGCGTGCCCAGCACCGTCTGCGTGCCGTAGGGGTGGTGGGGGAAGAGGGCGGAGAGGGTGGCCTCCCACACCTTGCGGGCGTCTTGCGTGAGGGACATGTTCTTTTCTTCGTACACCGTCTCCAGCTCGGTGTGGAAGCCGCGGATGACGCAGTTGCGGAAGCGTTCGGCTTGAATCTTGGCCCACTCTTCTATCTGGTTGGAGGGGATGTCCTCGGTGTAGCAGGTCACGTCGAAGCTGGTGTAGGCGTTGGTGCCGTTGGCGCCGATGGCGGCCATCAGCTTGTCGTACTCGTTGGGGATGGCCAGCTTGGAGGCTTCGTAAGAGAGGCTGTCTATCACGTGGTAGATGGCTTTGCGCTCGGCCTCGCCGGTGGTCTTGCGGTACACTTCAAACTGCTGTTCTATCTGGTCGAGCAGCGGCTTTTCGGCCTCGTAGTTCTGGGTGCCGAAGTGCGTGGTGCCCTTGAACATGAGATGCTCGAAGTAGTGCGCCAGTCCGGTAGTCTCGGCCGGGTCGTTCTTGCCGCCCACGCGCACGGCTATGTAGGTTTGGATGCGTGGTTCGTCGGGGTTGACGCTCATGTACACCTTCAGCCCGTTGTCCAGCGTGTAGATGCGCGCCTTCAAGGGGTCGTCGGGTACGGTTTCGTACGCGTACTTCGGGGAGCAGCTCCCCAAAGCCAGGGCAGCCAGCACCAGGGCGGGCATGCCCAACATTTTCAGTAATTTGTTCATAAATCTTCAGATGTTAGATTGACGGGGCAAAGATAAATGTTTTTTTCGTACCTTGTTCATTGCCAGGCGGAAATAACCGGAGGCGTGTCGAAATAGGTGTTGACTATCGCTTTGCTCTGTCATCCTGAACAAAGTGAAGAATCTCACATTTATTTATGCTTTTAGGAGATTCTTCGCTTGCGCTCAGACTGACAAAATGATAGTCATACTGCATCTTGACACGCCCCTATTCCCCGTCCGGTAGCTTTCCAACGCCCGCCCGCTGGGGTAGTATCGCCACCGTGCGGGCGTTCCAACGCTGCCGGGCTGGGCCTCGCGGCTCAGCTTTTTTTATTACCTTTTCATAAAATAGGCGCTGCCCGGGGCATAAAATTTTGTATTGCCTGCGGTTTGCACTATCTTTGCATGCTCAAAAACAACGCGTTTATGATAACTGTCGAACAACTGAAGGATGTCCGCGAACGCACCGAAGCGTTGAACCGCTACCTGGACATCGAGGGAAAGAAGATACAAGTAGAAGAAGAACAGCTGCGCACGCAGGCTCCCGGCTTTTGGGACGACCAGAAGGCCGCCGAAGCCCAAATGAAGAAGGTGAAGGCCCTGCAGCAGTGGATTAACGGCTACAACGAGGTGAAGACCCTGGCCGACGAACTGCAACTGGCCTTTGACTTCCGCAAAGACGAGCTGGTGACTGAGGAAGAAGTGGACGAGGCCTATGCCAAAGCCCTCTCGGCCGTGGAGGCCCTGGAGCTGAAGAACATGCTGCGCGACGAGGCCGACCAGATGGACTGCGTGCTGAAGATAAACTCAGGCGCCGGAGGCACTGAAAGCCAGGACTGGGCCAGCATGCTGATGCGCATGTACCTGCGCTATGCCGAGACCCACGGATACAAGACCGCCATTGCCAACCTGCAGGAGGGCGACGAGGCGGGCATCAAGACCTGCACCATCGAGATAAGCGGCGATTATGCCTACGGCTACCTCAAGGGCGAGAACGGCGTGCACCGCCTGGTGCGCGTCTCCCCCTACAACGCCCAGGGCAAGCGCATGACGTCGTTCGCCTCCGTCTTCGTCACCCCGCTGGTAGACGACACCATCGAGGTGAACATCGAGCCGGCACGCATCTCGTGGGACACCTTCCGCAGCGGCGGCGCAGGCGGTCAGAACGTCAACAAGGTAGAGTCCGGTGTGCGCCTGCGCTACCAGTACAAAGACCCCTACACCGGCGAGGAAGAAGAAATCCTCATCGAGAACACCGAGACGCGCGACCAGCCCAAGAACCGTGAGAACGCCCTCCGCCTCCTCCGCTCCATGCTCTACGACAAGGAGATGAAGCACCGCATGGCCGAACAGGCCAAGATAGAGGCCGGCAAGAAGAAGATAGAGTGGGGCTCGCAGATACGCAGCTACGTCTTCGACGACCGCCGCGTGAAGGACCACCGCACCAACTATCAGACCAGTGATGTGAACGGCGTGATGGACGGCAAGATAGACGGCTTCATCAAGGCCTACCTGATGGAGTTTGCGGGCGAAGGAGAAGCGTGATTCATGGCCGGTTTCACAAAGGTGATAGGCAAAGAGGGTGTGCCGTGCTAAATTGCATTTTGGCACACCCCCGAAAGAAAATGTGATGTTTTTTATGTGGTCATTGCCATAAGGCTTCAGTTTCCCAGTCGGAAGGGAAACCCATTGCTGCGACATCCACGTTGGGGTAAGCCGCAATCAGGTCTTTCAGCGTTTGCGTGAATGTATTTCCGGGAAGAATATTGTTCAGCAGGTAGGCGATGCAGCATAGCTGTATGTACAATTTGTTGTCCGCCACTGCGGTATGGCTTATCCAAGCGTTCTTCAGTTTGACGGGAATGGCAGGCGTAACGGGATAGCTCCTGTTCCACATTCTGGCGTGGTGGGCGCAACAGTTGCGTAATGCTGCCAGGCTGGCTGCCCAGCTTTCAAGTATCTTGTGCTGGGGCAGGTCAAGGCTGCGGGCAACGTTTTTCTTTACTTTTATGTCACTGAAGTTGTAATACATCTTCGACAATACGCCGAACGACACCACTTCCAAGGTCTTCCACGCAGGCGGAAAAGATGGGTTGTCGTATTTCTTGAAATGGTCTTTGATGAATTCCTCTTTCGTGCGGTGCAACTCGCGCTCCACGTTACCGAGGTTCTCCTGAAATAACTTCTCTTCCCTCGACAACGATTTGTCTGCAAACCAAAACGCGCCGTGTGCCAGCGAGAAATGATGTATCATCTTCGTACGCAAGGCGATTTCTATCCGGGCGATGGCTTTGAACAACAATTCACGCAAGGAAGCATCAAAATCATAAAGTCGAACGGCATTCTCGAAAGTAGCTCCGGGCTTGAATTGGTGGGATTGTTTATCCGTTTCCATCGGTCGGAAATAGTTGGCAAGTCGGAAATAACTGATGGAACCTAACACCTTCTGGGCGATGTCTTCGTCAATGATGGCAAGCCCACGGCCTTTCAGCAAGGAGACTTGCTGCTCTATGGTGAGGGGTTGTTTGGAATACTTCATACCTGTATAAAATAAAAGTTCCACCCTGGTACGCTGTGCTAAGCAAGAAGCGTGGTGGACTCTGTCGTCGCAAAAGTACGAAGTTTTTTCTTTGCCACCAAATATGCTTTGTAAAAAGTCCTCGTCTCCTCAAGCAGCAGTGTGAATTGTCTGTACCTGTATATATAGTTTTATTGTACACAATTTGCATTTTAAATGAAAGAGCCATGCTGTTTTTTCTCTTTTTTCTTGCAAACTTCCCGAATTTCCCCTTACTTTGTTTTGTTGTTGAACTAAAACTATTGAAGAACCATGAGTAAGAAAGAAAGAAAACCGGCTACACATACCCGCAGGGAAGAAGAAAAAGGAAATAAAGTCATCGTGGTGATCGGTGTGGTGGCTGTGTTGCTGGCCATCGGCATCATTGCCGTAGCAGCGCTGGTGGGCTGATGGCTGCCCACGAGGAGATAGAACGCAAGTTCCTGGTGACGGGCGACGGCTACCGGCAGGCGGCCGCGTCGCAGAGCAGGGTGGTGCAAGGCTACATCAGCAGTGCCAGGGGGCGCACCGTGCGGGTGCGCATCCGCGACGGACGGGGCTACCTCACCATCAAGGGGGCTTCCAACGCCTCGGGCACTACACGCTATGAGTGGGAAAGGGAACTTCCCCTCGACGAGGCGGAGGAGCTGATGAAGCTGTGCGAGCCGGGCATCATAGACAAGACCCGCTACCTGGTGCCGTGCGGAGGCCATACGTTTGAGGTGGACGAGTTTCATGGCGAAAACCAAGGCCTGGTGGTAGCCGAAGTGGAGCTTGCCCACGAGGACGAGCCTTTTGAGCGCCCCCCCTTCATCGGCCGTGAGGTGACGGGCGACGTGCGTTACTACAATTCGCAACTGATGAAGCATCCCTACCGGACATGGTGAGGGAAGCGCATCCCGCAGTATCGGTATGGGACAGATTTACCAATATTTGCCTCGGGAGCTGGTCACCTTCCTGCTGGTCACCGTGTTCTCCCTGCTTATCGGCCTTTCGCAACGGCGCATCAGCCTGAAGCGGGAGGGCGAGACCACTTTGTTTGGCACCGACCGCACCTTCACCTTCATCGGCATATTGGGCTACCTGCTTTACATACTGGAGCCGGAGGGCTACCGCCTGTTTATAGGCGGCGGTGTGGTGCTGGGCGTGCTGCTGGCGCTGAACTATTACGTGAAGCAGGTGCAGTATCATGTGTTTGGCATTACCACCATCGTCATTGCGCTCATCACCTATTGCCTGGCTCCCATTGTGCTGACGCAGCCCATGTGGTTCTCGGTGATGGTGGTCGTGGTGGTGCTGCTGCTCACCGAGCTGAAGCACACCTTTACCGAACTGGCGCAGCGCATGAAGAACGACGAGATGATTACGCTGGCCAAGTTCCTTGCCATCAGTGGCATCATCCTCCCCATGCTGCCCGACAAGAACATTTCCCCGAATATCAGCCTCACGCCCTATAGCATCTGGCTGACCACAGTGGTGGTGTCGGGCATCTCTTACCTTTCCTATCTGTTGCGGCGCTACGTGTTCCACCGGTCGGGCATCTTGGTGTCGGGCATCGTCGGCGGGCTGTACAGCAGTACGGCCACCATTACTGTGCTGGCGCGCAAGAGCCGCGAGGCTGCCCCGCAGGACGTGCCCGAGTATGTGGCGGCCATGCTGTTTGCCGTCAGCATGATGTTCCTGCGTTTCCTGATACTGATAGGCATCTTCAGCATGGAGGCGCTGGCCGCCATTTACCCCTATCTGCTGGCCATGTCGCTGGTATCGGCAGGGGTGGCGTGGTACATCCACACCCGCCAGCGCCGTCCCAAAGTAGAGGAGCAGCTGGCCGAAGACGACACCAAGAACCCGCTGGAGTTTAAGGTGGCGCTGATTTTTGCCTTGCTGTTCGTGGTGTTTACGCTGCTCACGCACTACACGCTGGTCTATGCCGGCACCCAGGGGCTGAATGTGCTGTCGTTCGTCTCCGGCTTCAGCGACATCACTCCTTTCATCCTGAACCTGGTGCAGGGCACGGGCAATGTGGCCGTGATGGTCATTGCTGCGTGCAGCCTGCAGGCCATCATCAGCAACATTGCCATAAACATGTGCTATGCCCTGTTCTTCGCCGGGCGTAAGAGCCTGTTGCGCCCTTGGATATTGGGCGGCTTCGGTTGTGTCATTGCCGTCAATGTGGCGTTGCTGCTGGTGTTCTACTGGTTATAGCCTATAGTTCACCTTTCCGTATGGCTTCCATCACATTGGCGGGGGCGCGCTTGGCTTGCAGCTCGCGCTTCATGAAGTCCATGTAGGGCGCCACGTGGTCGAAGAACTGGTAGTAGCCTTGGCACAGGTAGTTCAGACCGGGCTCGCCGTCCTTGGTCTTGCAGAAGCGGTTCTTGGGGCACTCGCCGTTGCAAGCAAAGAAATAGGGGCACTCTTTGCATTGCGTAGGCAGGGACTCTCGCTTGGCAAGTCCGAATTTCTGTTGGCGTTCGCCGTACATCATCTCTACTAGTGTTTTCGAGTAAATGTTGCCCAGCTTGTATTGGGGGAAGACGAAGTGGTCGCACGAGTAGACATCGCCGTTGAACTCCATGACCCCGGCGTGCCCGCACGTCTGGGCCAGGGTGCACACGCCCGGTTGCTCGCCCACCCAGTTGGCCAGGGTGGAGTCGAACAGCTGGATGTAGTAGTTGCCCACGTCGTGGCGCACCCATTCGTCGAAGATGGCGCACAGAAAGTCGCCCCATTGCCGCGGGGTAACGGAGAAGTCGGCCAGGCCTGCCTTGCTATCCTCGTCCACCGCGGCCAGGTGTCGCCCGTCGGC
Source organism: uncultured Bacteroides sp. (assembly GCA_949288715.1). GTDB lineage: Bacteria > Bacteroidota > Bacteroidia > Bacteroidales > Bacteroidaceae > Bacteroides. The sequence continues at coordinate 23,468 of CASELH010000010.1, forward strand.
ATGGGGGGCAATGCGCTCCACAATGGGGGCAAACTGTATGTAGTGGCAATCCAGCTCCTTGAAAAAGTGGTAGAACTCCAGCGGGTAGTCGGCATTGTAGTCGTTCACCACGGCCATGGCGTTCCACTCCACGTTGTGCTTCTTCAGCAGGTTGATGCCTTGCATTACTTTCACGAACGAGGGCTTCCCCTGCTTGTTCTTGCGGTATTCGTCGTGAAACTCCTGCGGGCCGTCTATCGAGATGCCCACCAGCCACTGGTTGTCGTGCAGGAAGCGGCACCATTCATCGGTGAGCAGCGTGCCGTTGGTTTGCAGGCAGTTGTCTATCTGCCGGCCGCGGGCATACTTGCGTTGCAGCTCCACGGCTTTCTGGTAGAAGGAGAGGGGGCGCATCAGCGTCTCTCCGCCGTGCCAGGTGAACAATACGTTCGGGCTGGTCTGCGAGTTGATGTATTCTTCGATGAACTTTTCCAGCAGTTCGTCGCTCATCACGTGCTTGGGGTTGTCCTGATACAGCTTGGACTTCTCCAGGTAGTAGCAGTAGTCGCAGGCCAGGTTGCACAAGGCTCCCGCCGGTTTCAGCATGACGTAGAGCGGGCGGGCAAAGGGGGCAAAGGTTGTCATAGTGGTAGTTTCTTTATAATTCGTTGGTAATGGTTATTTATAGTCTTTGGGATTGACGCCGAAGTGCTTTTTGAAGCTCACCGAGAAGTGGGAAACGGTGCCGAATCCTGTCAGGTCGGCCACTTCCGATACGTTGTATTTCCCGCTTCTCAGCAGTTCGGCGGCTTTGTTCAGCTTGTATTTCATGAAGAAGTGCGTGGGCGTTTCTCCGGTCAGCCCTTTCAGCTTGTAGTTGAACTTCGTCCGGCTCATAAAAAGCTTCTCGGCCACGTCGTTGAAGTTCCACTCTTCCTGGTCCATCATGCTGTCCATGAGTTTATACAGGTCTTTTAGAAACGCTGTGTCTTGGGGTGACAGGGCTTCGGCAATGTCTTTTGTGGCATTGGTGGCCGATGACAGCAGAGCCCGCAGGTGGTTTCTATTGCTTAGTATGGAGCGGATAAGTACTTTCAGGTAATCGGGGTCGAAGGGCTTGGTGACGTAAGCACTGGCTTCACTGCTCAGCCCCTCTATTTGTTCTCCGGTTTGTGCCTTGGCCGTTAGCAGAACGATGGGGATATGGCAATATAGTTTGTCTTTCTTCAGCTTGCGGCAAAAGTCATAGCCCGACATCTCGCCCATGATGACATCAGACAGAATAAGGTCTGGCTCCACCGTCTTTAAAGCCTCCAAGGCCGATTCGGCGCTATATTTGTTTACGATGTTATATTCCGGTGTCAGCAACAGGGTGAGGTAGGCGGCTACTTGGGTGTCATCGTCCACTACCATCAGGGTGGGTTTCTGCGGGTCGATGACAGGGGCGCTGACGGCCGGCATGGAGGAATCTACCGATATTTGGGGATTGTCTGTGGCTTCTTCTTGGCGGGAGTCGGCGACATAGGCGCTTTCGTCGGCAGGTAGAAGTACGTGGAAGATGGCGCCGTGTTTCTCAGCTTCTTCTCCTTTCACATTGTCGGCCATAACTTCCCCATGGTGCAGTTGCACCAGTCTTTTCACGTAGTAGAGGCCGATGCCGGTGCCCCAGTTGGCATATTTCAATCCCGATTTGTTATCGGCCTGGTAATATCGTTTGAAGATGTCTTCCAGTTGCTCCGGTGGTATGCCTTTTCCACTATCCTGCACGTAGATGTGCAGATATCGTTCGGCTTTGGGCTCCAGGGCCGGCATGATGCTTTTGGCATGAGCTGCGTTTATACATTCAAAGCCTATGTGTATGCTTCCTCCCTGCGGAGTGTGTTTCAAGGCATTGGTGAACAGGTTGCTTAGGATTTTGCCTAATTTGTCTTTGTCTAACCACCCAAAGAAGGCTCCTTCAAGTCCCGACCGTTCCACCCGGATGTTTTTTTGGCGGGCACCTGCTTGCAGTAGGTCAATCCAATGGTTTGTTTCGTCTACAATATCACATTTGGTTATTTGCATCTTCAGTGCATCATATTCCAGCTTGTTGAAGTCCAGCATCTGGTCGATAAGGCGCAGCATTTGGTTGATGCTTTGCGACACCACGTTCAGCAGGCGATGTGCTTCTCCGGACAGGTTCTTGTCTTTCTTTAATGTAGCAATGGGGCCGAAAATCATGGTCAGCGGGTTGCGGAACTCGTGGGAGATGTTGGCGAAGAAGTTCATGTTCATTTGGTTGGCCAGGTGCTCGCGTTCTTTGTCGCGCTGCAGCATCTCGGCTTTCAGGTGTTCGGCTTTGATGCGTAGATAAAGGCGGTTGATGTAGAACACTATTCCGGCTACCAGGATGACGTAGGCTACCAAGGCAGGCATAGAAAGCCACGGAGCTGGCCCTATAACGATACGGACGTGTTGTTCCAAGCCCCCCGTCTCGGTCTTCCCCGGAATGTTCAGCCTCAGCATGAAGGTGTAGTGTCCGGCCGGCAGGTTGGAGTAGATGACGGGGTGGCGTTCGTCGCTTTCAATCCAGTTGTGTTCAAAGCCCTCCAGCTTGTAGCGGCATGTGTATTGAGGGGATAGGGCATAATTGACGGTGCTGAAGAAGAACGTCAGGTCGTTTTCATTCCATTTCAGGTGCAGATTCGTGTCCGGCCGGCACAGGTAGTCTATGCCTTTTGTCTGGTTGGCCTTGTTCACCAATACTTTCTCTATGTGTATGCTTGGCAGGCTGTATTGTTTCAAGGCGGAGGGGGTAAATATGGAGCAGCCTTGGGTATGGCCAAAGATGAGAATGGAGTCTTGCAGCCTGCAGGCACTGTGCGGGTTGAATATCCGGTGCCGGTGGGCCTCGTCGGCCGTGTTGGAGTAATGGGTCATTTCCTTTGTCCGGGGGCAGTATGTCACCATGCCTTGGTGTGTGCCTATCCACAGGTTGCCGTCCTTGTCTTCAAGCATGCTGCTGATGTGCAGGTTGGCAAGCGGCTCTATGAGGGTCAGTTCGCGGGCTTGCAGGTGCAGCTGGTAAAGCCCCTTGTCGCTTCCTATCCATAGTTGCTGCTGCCGGTCTTGATAAATGTAGGTGGGGTTTATGCCTTTGGGATTATAGTTTGTGGGCTGCGTGTCGAGGGGCTTCACTTGCCCGTTTTCCGGAGAGTAGCAGGCCAGTTGCAGGTCGGGCATGCAAATCAGAATTTCTCCACCGGAAAGTGTCTGCAGGCAGCTGTTCACGGTGTAGGCCGGCAATGTCATGGCTATGGTGTCGGTGTGGCAGTCGCGGGTGCCCGATACCTTCATCAGGCAGTTTTTGTCTGTCGTCACGTAGAGGTTGCCTTGCTTGTCGGCACAATAGTTCCCTATGGAGGTGTTCTGTATGCCGTAGCGGATGATGCTTTCCGTAATGATTCGCTCTCCGTCGTAATGGCAACGCATCAGTCGGCTGTTGTTGAGCAGCCATATCTTGCCTTGGTTGCAGAATATCTTGTCCATCTTGTGTTGGAACCGTGAGGTCAGTATGCCTTCGATATCCGTGTTGCGGAATACTGTGAGCTGCTGCGTGGCCGGGTCGTAGCGGAAGAGGCTGTTGTTTCCCTGGATGCCATACACTGCCCCGTCTTCCGCCGCAGAGAGGGAACGGATGGATTTTCCCTTCAGCCGTTCGGTCAGCATGTGGTGTTGCAGAATCGTCCTGTCCGGCTGCCCCTTCAGGTTGATGAAGCCCCCGTTGGGGAAACCTATCCACAAATCCTGCCTTTCGTCCACATACACTGTGGAGATGAGCGAGGAGTAGTGGCGCATCACCCTGTCGGTCATGTCCTCTTCCACATCCAGACTGCGGGTTTGTGGGTTGTACGAGTAGATTTTGTCTTTGGCCACTATCCATATTTTGGAGCGGTAGGCAAACATCTCACGGGGCACAAGGTCGTTCCGGGCATATTGGGCGGAGTCGCAAAGAATGTCCAGGCGCTGGCTGTCTATGTCGTACTTGAGGAGCCCGTTCCCGCCGCTCACCCAGATGCAGTTGTCTTTCATGAGGGCGCTTAGCATGTTGTAGGCTGCCGGGTTGGGTAGCGAAAGCGTGTGCTTGAAGTGTTGGTCGTAGCATCGTATGTCTTGCGTCGTTATCCTCCACAGGCGGTCTTGCCGGTCTATGAGGAAGTGCGAAGTGCTGGTTCTGGAGCTGATTGGGGCTGCAAGTGCCAGGCGGGCACTGTTGTTGTGTTCGTCATATTGGTACACTCCTTCGGTGGTGACAAAGAAAAGCTGTCCTTGGCTGTTTTCCAGAATTTGCAGGGTATAGGCCTGTTTGGCGGGTAGAGGCACGTTCTTGAATCTGTCGTAGCCGGTGTATTGGCACACTCCGCTGCCTGTGCCCACCCAAATCCTGTCCCGGCTGTCGCGAAAGAGGGTGTTAATCTGGTTGCCGGCAAGGCTGGCAGAGTCTCCGGGCACGTATGAATACTGGCGGTAAGCGCTGCCGTCGAACAGGTTCAGCCCGTCCGATGTCCCTATCCACATGTAGCCGTTCTTGTCCATCGTGAAGGCCGTAACGTCTTCCGATGACAAGTTGTAGGCATACTCCGGAGCCGATAAGGCCGAGAGCCGGCTGTGCTTGCGGGTGCAGCAAGTACACAGGCACAGCCCTGCAAGGCAGAGCAGGTAAGTGGCAAAGTCTTTTTTCATGAGTATGATTTTAAGCCTTGCAAAGATAATGCTTTTCTGTTATCGGGGAAAAACGGCCTTCTTTTCTTATTTTTCTTGAGAATAGGTAAAGCGATTGTGTATCAGTACTGTAAAAGCCTGCTCGTTGCAAGAATTTGAAAAAAAATGCAAGAATACGAAAAAACTACCTTCTGCTGCGAAAACATGTTGCAAGAACCAGAAAGCCCCGGCCACCCTTGCTCCCTTACCTTTGCTGCAGGAAAAAACTGAAAAACAACCCTACCTAAAACAAACGAAATGAAAAACCAGAACATGAAACTTTGGGCAGCACTCGCGCTGGGAGCCGTGTGCGCCCTTCCTGCCCAAGCGCAGAAACAGAAAGCAGCGGTGAAAGACACGGTGACCACCGTGCAGCACGGAGCCAACAACATGATGCTCAACGCCTCCAGTGAGAGCGAGCCGCGATTCATCAACGTGGGCTTGCCCGAAGCCACGGGAGGCACAGTAGTGACGGAAAACGGCCTCTCGGTAACCTACGACACCTACACGCTGAGAACCAACCAGGCCTGGCGGCAGGATGGTAGTTTTGCCGGAGCTACCTCGCGCAATCTTTCGGAGACGGCCATCAAGCTGGGCGAAGTGGGCGTATCCATGATTACCAATTCCAAGAAAGGCGGCAACAAGTTTGCCGGAGTATTCAACCTCAAGACCAACTCTTTCGGTCTGATGAGTGGCAACCTCTCGCTGAGCGGTCCGCTGAAGCGTGGTTGGTATTATGCCGCCAACGCCTTTGTCAACCTCGACCCGGGGACAACGAATGTCAACTTTACCCGCTTCCTGGACAAAACGCAACTTTACAAAGGCATCCTGACCAAGAGGTATAAGAAAGGCGAGTTCAACGTGCAATATAAGTATGTCACCTCCAAGATGATTAATACCAAGATGTCGCCTTACATCTACCGCGACGGCAAGCAGGTCGACGCTTTGGACAACTTCGACATTTCCCACGGCAATTACCTGGGCAACTCCATCACCTGGCATGTGAAAGACCCCTTGACCGGTGAGTACAAGGACATCAACATCATGGACGATACCGGCACGCGCACACACATGCTCGACCTCTTTGGCAACCACACCTTCGACAACGGCATGAACCTCGACTACAGTTTCCGCTACCAGCATGCCAACGCGGGTAGTGGTGAGTTCGCCTATTTTGCCATTACGGATGCCACCGTCCCGACAGAAGGCCAACGCTACATCTATGCCAACAAGGCCACCGACCAGCCTTACACGGGATTGGTGCAGAACGCTACCTACCAGTATTCATCGGGCACGCCAGTCAACAATGCCTTTGGTCGCCTGGAACTGAGCAAGAAGCACCGCAAGCACCAGTGGCTGGTGGGACTGCAGTCTTCTTACTCCAATGTGGACAACTATGCCACGGGCATTTTCTCCTTCCTGCAAGAAGTGGCCGAAAACCCGCAACACCTCATCCAGCAAAGCTATGTGAACGGCGCTTGGCAAAACACGCAGGCCGACCGCTACGGACAGTGGAACTACAACGGCTCCATGTTCTACTTCGACGGCTCGGAGACGCGCAATGCCATCTATGCCACCGAGCAATGGAAAATCCTTCCCAACCTGAAACTCGACCTGGGCGCCCGCTTTGAGTGGCACCACATCAATGGCAACTGGGCACCTACCGAGGTGCGCAACACGTGGGCCGACAAAACCTGGGTGTCCGGCGATACGCAAAAGATAAAGAAGAACAACTTCAACAAGAGCTTCACCGCTACGCTGACCTGGAACATCCTGAGCAACTTCGGCCTGATAGGCGATGCCTACTACATTGAGGCCACCGATGCCCTGAGCGTGTACAAGACGAGCAATGACCCCCTGGCCAAGACCAACGTGGTGCCTTACTTTGCCGGCGGCGTGTTCTTCAACAGCAAGTGGATTAGCATCATCTCCCGCATCAGCCATATCAGCCGCTCCAACCTTGTAGCTTCCGGAGGTTTTACCAACTCGGCGGGCGAAAACACCAAGCTGTCGTTCAACTACGACATCCAGACCTTGGGCTGGACTACCGATGCCAACATCACCCCCTTCAAGGGCTTCAACCTGCACCTGATGCTGACGTTGCAGAATCCTAAATATGACAACTTCGAGTTCGACGTCAGCTTCCTGCCCGTGCTGAAGGGGGAGAAGAATCCTAACGCCCGCGAGTGGGTCTTTGTGCACTACAAAGCCAACCATGTGCCGCAGGCAGGTCTGGAGAAGTATGCTGCCCGCTACTTCAAGAACCGTCGCTACAAGCTTTATTCCAACGAGGAGTTTTATGACTTTGTGAACGACCCCGAAGAGCAGCGCCCCATAGCCAAAGGCAAAGGCACGCCCGAAGCCGAAGCTGCCCGCAAGCAGTTCCAGGCCTTGATGGACCAACTGCCCGAATGGAAATTCACCGACGATAATGTACCCATGGTAGTGCTGCCCGGCCTGGAGCCTGAGCATGTGGGCGGAGGCAGAGACTATGTAAAACCCGATAAGAAATGAAACCGTATCCCTTACTATTGGCAAGCGGTGCCCTGCTGATGCAGGGTGCCGCCCTCCGGGCGCAAGACGAGAAGCCCAACATCATCTGGATAACCTGCGAGGACATTTCCCCCTACATGTCGGTCTATGGCGATAGGGTGGTCAGTACCCCCAACATCGACCGCCTGGCCGGCGAGGGCATGCGTTTCCAAAGCGTCTACACCACGGCCGGAGTCAGCGCGCCCAGCCGCTCGTGCATCATTACCGGCATGTATCCCATGTCGATAGGCACGCAGCACATGCGCACGCAGATAGAGACCCCCGAAGTGAGCCGGAAGATAGGCGTGCCGCCCTATTCGGCAGTCTTGCCGGATTATGTCAAGGCGTTCCCCGAGTACCTGCGCAGGCACGGCTACTACACCACCAACAACCTGAAGACCGACTACCAGTTCATTGCCCCGGTCACGGTGTGGGACGAGTGTGGCTCTGCCGCCACCTATCGGCATGCGCCCCAGGGGCAACCGTTTTTCAGCATCTTCAACCTGTTCATTACCCACGAGTCGCAGCTCTTCGAGCAGTCGCCCTACTTTGACGAGCATCCCGAACTGCTGGTCGACCCGGCCGATGTCACCCTTCCGCCTTACTATAAAGACACGGAAGAAGCCCGCCGTTGCATGGCGCGCATGCTGAGTAACGTGCAGCTGATGGACCTCCACCTGGGTCAAATCATTGAGCAGCTGAAGCAGGATGGCGTGTACGACAACTCCTACATCTTCTTCTTCAGCGACCATGGCGGCACCATGCCCTGGATGAAGCGCGAAATATTGGAGCGGGGTACGCACATCCCCTTCATCGTGAAGTTTCCCAAAGGCGCCCATGCCGGCACGGTCAACGACGACCTCATCAGTTCGGTAGACTTTGCCCCCACCATCCTCTCCCTGGCGGGCATCGACATCCCCGACTACATGCAGGGGCAAGCCTTCTTGGGCAGCCAGGCCTCTGCGGAGAAGCGGCAATACGTCTACGCCGCCCGCGACCGTCTGGACGAATGCTACGACCGGGTGCGCAGCGTGCGCGACAAGCGCTTCCGCTACATCTACAACTTTATGCCCGACCGCCCCAAGTACATGAACATCACCTACCAGCTGGGCATCCCCATGATGCGCGAACTGCTGCAACTGCACGAGGAGGGCAAACTGGACGCCTGTCAGGAGGACTGGTTCAAGCCCACCAAGCCGCAAGAAGAACTCTACGATGTGGTGAACGACCCGCACGAGCTGCACAACCTGGCCGATGACCCGGCCTACAAAGACAAACTGGAAGAACTGTGCACCGCCTTCCGCACGTGGATGGACGAGGTGGGCGACCTCTCCTACATGTCCGAAAAAGAGATGGTGACCAACTGGTGGCACGGGCAAGACCACGCACCGCTCACCGGCGAGCCGGTTCTCCACCAGGTGGCAGGCGGCTGCACCCTGTCTTGCCCCACGAAGGGCGCCTCCATCGGCTACAAAATACTGAAGCCGGGGCAGGAAGACGGCAAGGTAAAGGCCATCCGCCAGTCTTATGACTCCGGCTATGTCATAGGCAAGCAGCCCAACGGGGTGGAGGAAGAAACTGACACGCCGTGGCAAGTCTATCGGGAAGGCACGGTGCTGCACCTCAACCCGGGCGAACGCCTCTTGGTCAATGCCAAGCGCATAGGCTATGAGGAGAATGTGAAAACCTTCAACTTTTAATCAAACATTTAACGTATAAAGACATGAAACCTTTCGACTTTAAACTCCATGCCACGACGCAGGCCGTCACCCTGTTTTCGGTGCTGATGTGCAGTCATGACAATGCCTGGGCGCAGCAGAAAGCCCAGACCGCAGATGCCTCAGCCGCTGAGGCCGGCAAGTACAACGTGCTGTTTATCGTGGCCGACGACCTGAACTGCGACATGGGTTGCTTTGACGACCCCATCGTGAAGACCCCCAACCTGGACAAGCTGCGCAGCAACGCCGTGCGCTTCAACAACAACTATTGCCAGTACCCCTTTTCGGGTCCCAGCCGGGCTTCTTTCCTTACCGGCTACTTGCCCGAGCATACCGGGGTGACAGACCTCGTGGCCAACTTCCGCGACAATGTGCCTGCTGCCGTCACCCTGCCCGAGCTGTTCAAGAAGAACGGCTACTTCACGGCGCGTGTAGGCAAGGTGTTTCATGCCGGCGTGCCCAACGACATAGGCAAGCCGGGCAAAGACGACCCACAGTCGTGGACGGATACCTTTAACCCCATCGGCATAGACAAGACGCAGGAAGACCGCGTCATCAACTACACCCCGCAACGCCACTTGGGCAGCGCCTTGAGCTTCATGATGACCGAGGGCTCGGACGACGAGCACACCGATGCCATCGGTGCCAACATTGTGTGCAGCATGATAAAGGAGCACAAGGATGAGCCCTTCTTCATCGCCATGGGTTTCTATCGCCCCCATTCTCCCTACGTGGCTCCCAAGAAGTACTTCGACCTCTATCCCATGGAGCAAATCACGCTGCCCGAGGTGCCCGAAGACGACTGGGACAACAAGCCCCTCTACGAGCGCTTCACCGACCCCCTGAACTGGGGCGTGCCCGAAGACAAGCTTCGCGAGGTGAAGCGTGCCTACTACGCCTCCATCTCCTTTATGGATGCGCAAGTGGGCAAGCTGCTGGACACGTTGGAGGAAGAAGGCCTGGCCGACAAAACCATCATTGTCTTCTGCAGCGACCACGGCTACAATCTGGGCCAGCACGGCATGTGGATGAAGCAAGCCCTCTTTGAGCACACCACCCGCACGCCGCTCATCATCGCTGTGCCGGGCATAACGCGGGGCAAGGGCCAGACGTCGCGCGTCGTAGAGATGCTCGATGTCTACCCCACGCTGGCCGAGGTGTGCGGCCTGACGGGCATGCCCCGCGACCTGGACGGCCGCAGCCTGCTGCTCTTGCTCAAGGACACCGAAGCCCGGTGGGAGGGCGCCGCTTACAGCCAGGTGCTGCGTGTGGCCAACCCCACGCTGACCTACATGAAGAAAGGCGAACGCGCCATGGGGCGTAGCATCCGCGTAGACCGCTACCGCTACACCGAGTGGGACGAAGGGGCCAAAGGCGGCGAGCTCTACGACTACGAGGCCGACCCCAACGAGTTCAACAACCTCTACGGCAACCCCAAGTACAAGGCCCTGCAGGCCGAACTGCGGGCAAAGCTGCATGCCAAGTATGAGTAGGCGGTGCCTGCCATAAGCAGACAGTATAAGGAGGGGCAGAAGCGTGCGCAGTGGCAAGGCTTCTGCTTTCCTTTTGTAATCATAACTCCAGCCTCCCGCCGCAAGAAAAATAGGGAATTTGGCGCGGATTCATTCAGTAATTTGGCATGGATGATTCTTCATAGTTTACAAGAAAGCAGCTTTCCACCTCTTCCACCCTCCTTTCCGGAGGCCATTTTGTATATATCTGCTACCTTCCCGCTTCGATCCATAGAGAGCATCCGTGACCGAAGCAGGTACGAATGGGGTACGACCGGGATAGGTAGAAGGTAGGTCTTTACTACGGTTTTTTGATTGTAAATAGTTGGTTTTAAAAGGGATAAAAGCTTTATTTGAATGGAAATATGTCAAGAAACAGGAACTTTTGATTCCCTTGTTGTAAGAGATTATTTATGCTTATGGGCATGAAAAGTGCCGGTTGAAATATGTTGACGAGTTAAAGCGCAGCGCTTGGTAACAGGTATATAACACTAATACGGGCATAGGCCTGTACTATGTGCAGCGCTTGGTGCAACTGCACCATGGCAGCATCAGCGTGGAGAATGTTCAGACCACCGCCATTGGCGACGAGCTGTCACCCCAAGACCGCGCCTTTATGGACGACCTCTACCGGCTGATGGAGAAACACCTGTCGGACCTTGACTTGAACTTGAATACCATTTGTGAGGAATTGCGCATGAGCCGCTCTAAGTTGAACTACAAGATAAAGGGACTGACAGGCGACACGCCCAACAGCTTCTTCAAGCGCTACAAGCTGAACTGTGCGGCCCGCCTGTTGAGGGAAGGCCGGAACAATGTCTCCGAGGTGGCGTTGCTCACGGGCTTCGGCACGGTGTCCTACTTCTCGGTGTGCTTCAAAAAACAGTTTGGAGTCAGTCCCAGCGAGTTCCAATGAAGCCGTTTTTGCAAGAAAACGAAAAACTTTGCACGCAATCGAAACACCTTTTGCCTGCCGATGGCGTATCTTTGCGGCATCCTTAACCCAAATATGCAAGAAACCAATGAAAGCATTACCCCAACTGAATCTGTTCCTGCTCTCGGCAGCGGCCCTTTGTAGCTGCACGGGCAAGCAGGCGGGCGAGGCAAGCCGCCCCAACATTCTTTACATCATGTGCGACGACCATTCGTATCAGACCATCAGCGCCTATGGCAGCGCGGTGTCGCGGCTGGCTCCTACGCCCAATATAGACCGCCTGGCCGGCGAGGGCATGCTGTTCGACCGGGCGTTTGTCGAAAACTCGCTGTCCGCCCCCAGCCGCGCCTGCCTGATGACGGGGCTATACAGCCACCAGAACGGGCAGGAGCAGTTGTGCGAAGGCATCGACACCACCAAGACCTTCTTTACCGAACTGCTACAGCAGGCGGGCTACGAGACGGGCATCGTGGGCAAGTGGCACCTGATGTGCGAGCCCAAGGGCTTTGACTACTACCACGTGCTGAACGACCAGGGGCAGTATTACAACCCCGCCTTCAAGAGCAAGGATACGCAGGGCGAATATGTGCAGGAGCAGGGCTATGCCACGTCGCTCATCACCCGCCATGCCATAGAGTTTCTCGACGGGCGCGACAAGAGCAAGCCTTTCTGCCTGATGGTGCACCACAAGGCTCCCCACCGCAACTGGATGCCTGAGCAGCAGTACCTCGACCTGTATGAAGACGTGGAGTTCCCCATCCCCGAAACCTTTTGGGACGATTATGCCACCCGTGGCGTGGCTGCCAGCCAGCAGAAGATGAGCGTGGCCCGCGACATGGAGATGGTGCAAGACCTGAAGGTGGAAGAGCTGGCCGACACGCTTACCCCCGAGGGGCGCTTTACCTACGCCTGCCTGATGGGCGAACTAAGCCGCCTCACTCCGGAAGAACGCGCTGCCTGGGATGCCCACTACAAGCCGCGCAACAAGCAGCTGCTGGAAGCCAACCTGTCGGGCAAGGAACTGGCGGTGTGGAAGTACCAGAACTACATGAAGGACTACCTGCGCTGCATCAAGTCGGTAGACGACAGCGTGGGCGAGCTGCTGGCTTATCTGGAAAAGGAAGGGCTGCTGGACAACACCCTCATTGTCTACACCTCCGACCAGGGCTTCTGGATGGGCGAACACGGGTGGTTCGACAAGCGGTTCATGTACGAAGAGTCGTTCCGCACGCCGCTGCTGATGCGCTATCCCAAGGCCATCGAGGCCGGCAGCCGCTGCAGTGCCTTGGTGCAGAACATCGACTTTGCCCCTACGCTGCTCAGCGTGGCCGGTGTCTCCGTGCCCGACGAGATGGAGGGACGCTCCCTGCTTCCGCTCTTTGGCAGCGGGCGCGACAGCGTGGAGTGGCGCACGAGCCTCTACTACCACTATTACGACTATCCCACCTTCCACCTGGTGCGCCGCCACGACGGGGTGCGTACCGACCGCTACAAGCTGGTGCACTTCTACGGGAAAGGCGGCGAAGCCGGTGCCACGCCCAACATGCTGAAGCCGGGCACGCGCGAAAACCGCACGTTCAACACGCTGAAGGCATCCAACTACTTCCCCGCCTCCAGTCCGGACATCGACTACAACGAACTGTATGACCTGCAGGAAGACCCCCACGAGCTGAACAACCTGTATGGCAAGCCCGGCTATGAAGCCATTACAGCCGAGCTGCAGCAACTCTTGGACGACTACCGCACGCGGCTCAAGGTGCAGGAGTATTGATAGAAGAGGGAGGAAGGGAATTCGTACCAAATTGTATTTCGGCACGCCCCTCCTCTTGCTTACTGTGCTTTTTTTGAAGCTATTTCATCTCCAATTCTTTCTCAATTTCCTCAATTGTAGGCAGGCTGCCCCGGAAATCTTTCGGCAAAGCCTGTCCTAATTCATAGTCGGAAATTCCTATCGGTTTCTGAATATCGCGCAAGGCATATTCGGCCTTGATACGGTCTTTGGTCTTGCAAAGCAAAAGACCGATAGTGCGGTTGTCACCCTCACGGCAAAGTATGTCATCCACGGCAGAACAGTAAAAGTTAAGCTTGCCGATATATTCCGGCATGAACTCAGTATCTTTCAGTTCAATTACCAGATATCGGTGCAGAAAAGTATTGTACATCAAGATGTCAATGTAATAGTCATCTCCCGACACTTCAATGTGATATTGCCGTCCCATAAAGGCGAATCCGGCTCCCATTTCTATGAGGAACTTCTCCACATGGCTGACCAGACCTATTTCCACATCACGTTCATTGTATTGGTCAGTGAAAGTCAGCATGTCAAATATATAGGGGTCTTTGAGCATTGATTTTACCTCGCTTGCTTCCGGTGCGGGCAGGGTCTCGGTGAAATTATTGGCCAACGCCCCATGCTTGCCATAATGGTCAAGTTTGATGGCCTCCTGCAAATAACGGGTAGTCCAATGATTAGTAATGCTTTGTACCATATACCAGTAACGGGCTCGTATGTCCTTGACCTGCTGCAAAAGTATCAAGTTATGTGTCCAATTTAGATGCTTGATAGGAAGAGTGAAATTATATCCATTAAATTGCGAAATCACTGATTTCGTAATTGACATTGTAGCTTTGTCTGATTGCGCAATCACAGGTTGCGTAATTGCGGGAACGACTCCTTTTACCGTCGTCAGCTCCTGATTGTATTCATTGAAGAACTGTATCATGCACTGCATATTACGCACGGAGAATCCTTTTATTTCAGGATAGTCGTTCTTCAAATCCACAGCGAGCCGCTGCAAAGTCTTCTTGCCCCATCCATCGGCAATCTGGCTCTGCTGTAGCATCCCGCCAATGTCCCAATACATTCGCAGCATTTCCTCATTAGCAGCATAAATCGCACGCTGTTGTGCAAGCAATACTCTTTGCTTGATCTGGCGGAGTAATTTAGCATATCCACGGAAGCTATCCGCTAACATATCATTTACTTGAGTGCTCATATTCTTTTCCCTATTTGATTGCGAAGGTACATTTTTAATCAGCTGGGGAATAAAAGTTTCTTGATAATATTTTCGATATTTCTCTGTAAGTCAAAAACAAGTTTCACTCTTGCTTGGACGATTACCGCACGCGGCTCAGGGTGCAGGAGTATTGATAGAAGGGCAATATTTTCCCCAGTTAGGAAAAAAATATTTCTCGCTTGGAGAGGTTTTGTTTCCTAACTGGGGAATATTTTGGGGCTTTTCAGAAAAGGAATTATTGAACAGCAGTTGCCTATTCTATCATTTGCGATATTTGGTATGATTCACCATTATAGGTGAAATGCCATACGACAATCGGATTGTATACTCTTGTCAGATTATCCGTACCAAGGTTCTTGGTTTCTCCAGGGCTCAAAGTCCCTAGCAATGAGGCATCTTCTGTTGAGGCTACCACTCTTTCATCCATGGAGTCTATTATTTCAAATTTCGTCAAGGTGACTTCATGACTGCTGTTGTTGGTGATGTAGGAATAGAGCCACCCGGAGTGGTAGCCCATGATGTTTGTTCCGGAGAAAGACATACGCAATTCCATCATAGAGGTGATGTCCGTTACATGTACTGCAATTGTGGATGAAAATTCACCGTCTTCTGTCGTCACCGTAATATTTGCCATACCTATGGAATTTGCTGACAGCATTTCGCCCTCAACAGATACTACTGCTGTGTTGTCGCTGGTGATGGTGACATTTTTATTGGCTGCATCAGTTGGGAACACTTCATAAACCACTTTTACTTTATCTCCTACAAGTAGTGCATCGATGTCGTGTACTTGTATTCCTGTTACTTTTACAGGAATAATTTCCACTTCGCATTTGCTCTCTACTTTCCCATTTGCCGATTTAACGGAAATAGTACATTTACCCACTTTGTGGGCCGTCACAATGCCATCTTCCACAGTCGCAACAGTTTCATCGGAAGAAGACCATAAGAGTGTTTTATCTGTTGCATTGTTGGGAAGTACCTCTGCAGTCAAAGTATAAGTTCGGTTATTTTCTACTACTATTTGACTTTCACTCAAGGTTATCGCCTCTACTTCTACAGGCTCAACGGACACTTTGCATGTAGCAGAAATATCTGTTCCGGAAACTGTGACGGTAATTTCTGCTTCGCCCGCACCTGTGGCAGTTACGGTGCCTTTGTTCACTATTGCGACTTTTTCATTGCTTGTAGACCATTCCACATCTTTAACTGTGGTATTTTCAGGCTCTATGGTATAGTGCAAATCAAACGTTTCGCCGGCTTTCAACTCAAGCGTATTCTCAGAGAGTGTAATGGCCGTTGCTTCCACATTGGTGACCGTAATAGTGCACTCATCAGTCAGAACAATTCCTTGGGAAGTAGCAGTAAGCATAATGGTAGCAGTGCCTTCCTTCATTGCTTTCACGAGCCCATCGGCGTTGACAGTAGTGACTGTGCTGTTTGATGACACCCATTGCGCTGCAGGCCTTTCTATTCCGGATGGCAAATAGCTGAATTCCAATTGATGTTCTTCGCCTACCTTCATTTGTACTCCGGCATCAGTGATAGATACTGATTCCAATACTACTTGTTCTTCTTCCTCAGAACATCCTGCCAGCAGCATGGCCGGTAGAATAGAGATTAAAAGTAACAACTTTCTTGTTTTTGCTTTTTTCATTGTGGCTAAAATTAAACGTATTTTGTTGCAATATTGCCAATATCCACAGGCAAAGTCATACGTTTAATCAAAAGAAAAGCGCAGACTTTCGCCATACGCCTTCTTGGCTCACCACAAGCCACAATTATCTATGGGAAAGTCCACGCCTATTGCGTGTTCCCAATGATAATTGTAATAGCTCGTTCATTTCCGAGGTGGTGATTCAGAAGGCGATTGAGCTATATATGTCTATTTGTAGTTAAGCATTACGCTTACACGCCGCAAATGTACTTTATAAATTTGAGTTTTTCAAGATTATATCTAAAAAATAGAGATAAATCTACGTCACATAAGACGCATATTTCGCGTCTTATTACTCGCATAATGCCTCTTTCCCTTTTTAGAGTTGTAAAAAGAGGAGGGCATGCTGCGATCTTTGCGGCACGCCCTCACTACTATTATTATTTATTCCTCTATAGGTTTTGGAATAATTAGTATTGAGTCGTTGCACCGGATGCCGTAGAACACGTCGCGTACCCTCCCTTGTTGTGGTATTAAGATTCCTTTTTCCACAAGGTCTTTTATGTCGCGCAAGGCCGTGTCGAGCGATACTTTTGAATGTTTTGCCCAGTTCTTGGCTGTTAATTTCCCCGGATAACCGTCTAAATATAGGTTTAAGACCTTGCGCTGCCTTTCGGATATAACGGTTTCGGCATGCGTTTGCCAGAATACCGTTTTATTCAGTACTCTTGATAAGGTCTTATCTGATTGCTCTACAGCACGAAGCAAGCAGTCTAGATACCATGCTATCCATTCGGTTATGTCGCAAGAGCCTTTCTGCGTTTTTTCCAAAATGTCATAATATTGTTTTTTGTCTGCATTAATCTGGTGGGAGATACTGAAAAAGCGCATGCTTGAATTCTCGGCTTGCGATAGAGCCATATCGGCAATGGCACGCCCGATTCTTCCATTGCCGTCGTCAAAGGGGTGGATGCAGACAAACCATAGGTGGGCTATTGCCGACTTAATGTATCCGTCGTGCGTGCCGGCGTTAAACCAATTCAGGAAATGCTGCATCTCCTCTTCTATCTTTTCTGCGGCAGGTGCTATATAATGCACCTTTTCCCTACCAAACATGCCCGATACCACTTTCATCTCTCCGCTGCGGTATTGGGCTACATCAATTTTAGTTGAGCCGCTCCATCCTGTAGGAAAAAGGCAGTTGTGCCATCCGAATAGCCTTTCGCGGGTTAGCGGACTGCTATAATTGACTGTAGCGTCAAGAGCCATTTCTACAACTCCGTCTACATATCGGGAAGATTCTGCAGGTTGCTGTATAGGCACTCCAAGCTTGCGGGCTACCGATGAGCGGACTTGTTCGTTGTTCAGCTCTATGCCTTCAATTTCTGAGGACGCAATGATGTCGTGCGAAATGGCTTCGGCTGCGGCTGACATCTTGTCGTCGAAACCTAGCATGCTGAGCCGTCCCATTAGATAACCTACTGTCTTGTATACATTATTCAGCTTTTCATGGATGAGTTCTTTGTTCCATGAGAATGAGGGCCAATCTTTGTGTTCATAGATATACATGGCAAGAATCTTTTTTGCAAAGATAGGGTTTTGCAGGCAATAAGACGCATGTTTTGCGTCTTATTGCCCGCATAGTGCCTCTTTTTGTTTCTTAAAAAGAAAAGAAGGTGCGCCGAAGAGTGTATGAACGGTTTCAGAATATTATAATGGTTAGGCGCGAATTACGCGGAATGACGCGGATTTAAATAAGCTTAATCCGTGAAATCCGCGTAATCCGCGCCTAAAAGAGAGCATTAAAAGTGGCTTGGCACGCCCTCACTTATGCTTCAGAGCCGGAAGTGTTTTTTACTTCACCTCCCAAGTATCATTTGTCAGCAGCAGCTCCTCGAAGTTGTGGTAGTTCTTCTTGGCGCTCACTTCCTCTATTTGTGCATGGACAGCTTCGTCGTAGGTGGGCTCATTCACATCGCGGATAACGCCCAGGGCTATGGGGAAGTCCGGGCCTTCCATCAGGGCAAGCTTCAGCTGCAGGGTGTTGTCCATGCAGTGGGCGTCGTGCACCAGGATGTCTTTCTCCGTGATGCCGTTCTCCCCAAGTTTTACTACTTTGAGTCCGAAGCCTTCTTGCATCAGGCCGTATTCATTGTTCTCGCCAAACAGCATGGGCTTGCCGTGCTCCAGGTAGATGGCATTCTTGGCGCGCCCTTCCTTGTTGTACACCGAGTCGTGCGTGCCGTTATTGAAGATGACGCAGTTTTGCAGAATCTCGCACACGGCAGCACCCTTATGGGCGGCAGCGGCTTTCAGTATCTCCACCGTGCCGACGGCATCGGTGGCCACGGCGCGGGCAAAGAAGCGTCCGCGTGCGCCAAAGCAAAGCTCTGCGGGGTGGAAGGGGTCTTCCACCGTGCCGTAGGGCGATGACTTGCTGACAAAGCCGCGGGGTGAGGTGGGCGAGTATTGCCCTTTGGTCAGGCCATAGATGCGGTTGTTCAGCAGAATCATGTTGATGTCCACATTGCGGCGGATGGCATGGATAAAGTGGTTGCCGCCGATGGCCAGCCCGTCTCCGTCGCCCGAAATCTGCCAGATGGTGAGGTTGGGATTGGCCACCTTGGCACCGGTGGAGATGGCTGCTGCGCGCCCGTGAATGGTCTGCATGGCGTAGGTGTTCATGTAGTAGGGCAGACGGCTGGAGCACCCGATGCCGGAGATTACGGCGGTCTCCCACGGCGCTTTGCCTATCTCGGCCATGGCTTTGTGCAGCGAGGCCAGGAAGAAGTGGTCGCCGCAACCCGGACACCAGCGGGGTTGTCCTTTTTTGAAATCTTTGGCTGTATATGTCGTATTTTCGCTCATGATGTCATCCTCCTTTTATTTGTTTAATATTTCCGTGAACGCGGCTACCAGGTTGGCCACCACAAAGGGCTGACCCTTTACTTCATTGTACTGGTAGGGGGTGAAGTTGTCCACCTTCATGCGCAGGTAGGCGGCAAATTGCCCCAGGTTTTGCTCGGCCACCACCACTTTGGGATACCGTTTCAGCACCTCTGCCGTGTTCTTGGGCAGCGGGTTGAGGTAGCTGAAGTGGGCAAGCGCCACTTTCCGGCCGGCCTTTATCATTTCGTCCATGGCCGAATACAAGTGCCCGTAGGTGCTGCCGAAGCCTACTATCAGCAGCGCGGCATCGTCCGCGCAGCCTTGCACCTCTACGTTGGGCACGGGTATCTTGGCCACCTTTTCGGCACGCAGGTGACACATCAGGTTGTGGTTCTCCGGGTCGGTGGAGATGGCACCTGTCCAGCTGTCCTTCTCCAGTCCGCCCAATATGTGCATATAGCCTTCCTGTCCGGGGATGGCCCAATAACGCACGCCCGTCTTGGCGTTGCGGTGGTAGGGCGAGTAGCAGCCTTTCATGGCTGGGGTGACGTAAGGCGGATTGATGGCGGGATACTCATACAGTTTAGGCAACCGCCATGCCCCCGAGCCGTTGGCCACATAGCCGTCTGTCAGCAAGATGACCGGCGTCATGTGCTCCAAGGCAATCTTGCAAGCCATGAAGGCCGCGTCAAAGCAATTGGTGGGCGAGGTGGCGGCAATCACCGGCATGGGGCTTTCGCCGTTGCGCCCGAAGAGGGCTTGCAGCAGGTCGGTCTGCTCCGACTTGGTGGGCAGCCCCGTCGAGGGGCCTCCGCGTTGCACGTCGAGCACCACCAGCGGCAGCTCGGTAATGACAGCCAGATTCATAGCCTCCGACTTGAGGCAGACACCGGGCCCCGAGGTAGAGGTGACCGCCAGCGCTCCGGCAAACGACGCCCCTATGGCCGTGGCGCAGCCCGATATCTCGTCCTCGCACTGCACGGTGATGACGCCCAGCGACTTGTGCTTGGACAGTTCGTGCAGCACGTCTGTTGCGGGCGTGATGGGGTAAGAGCCCAGGAACAGCTGCAAGCCCGCCTTTTCGGCAGCGGCTATGAAGCCGTAGGCCGTGGCCTTGTTGCCCGTGATGTCCATGTAGCGACCGGGTGTCTTCTCCTTGCTCTCAATGCGGCAAGTGGCGTGGGCTATGGAGGCGTGGGTGTTGTGCCCGTAGTCCCATCCGGCATGGATGACCTTGATGTTGGCCTCGGCCACTTCGGGCTTCTTGGCAAACTTTTCGCGGATAAAGTCTTCCGCCAGCTTCAGGTCGCGGTCGAACAGCCAGCACACCAGCCCTACGGCAAACATGTTGCGGCACTTCAAGATGGACTTGTTGTCCATGCCCGTGTCTGCCAGGCAGTCCTTCACCATCTGGGTGATGGAGGCGGCAATCACCTCTTGCTTGATGCCCAGCTCCTCTATGGGGCTGTCTGTGGCAAAGGCAGCCTTCTCTAGGTCGGCCTTTTTGAAGGCGTCCGTGTCTATGATGATGCACCCGTTAGGCTTGGTGAATTTGTACTGCGTCTTCAGCGCGGCGGCGTTCATGGCCACCAGCACGTCACACTGGTCGCCTGGCGTGTACACCTTCCGTGCGCCCACGTGCACTTGGAAGCCCGACACGCCCGTCAGCGACCCCTGCGGGGCGCGTATGTCCGCCGGATAGTCGGGAAACGTGCTGATGTCGTTTCCCACGGTAGCCGAAACTGTTGAAAAGATGTTGCCGGCGAGCTGCATCCCGTCGCCTGAGTCGCCGGAGAAGCGTACTACCACTTCGTCCAGCTCTTTGACCATCATGTCATTTGCCATAATCTATGATTTTCTTGTTGGTTTGCTTTCCAAAAGGAGCATTATCCATCTGCTCGGACGGCAAATTTCGTAAAGTTCGCCGGATTAACAAAACTTTTTTCGTAAAATCGCCGGAATCCATTATCTTTGCACCCGGTTTAGCCGGCATAACCGCATTTTTATGCAAAATGCTTTGTCCGGAGGGGCAAAAACGCCACAGCTACACTTGCCTTCATAGTTCAATGGATAGAACAACTCTCTCCTAAAGAGTAAATCCCAGTTCGATTCTGGGTGGAGGTACTTCTCGTTTTCAGCAAAAAAGAGGCAGTATCATCCCCGATACTGCCTCTTTTTGTTCGTGCTGGGCGAAAAAAAACGAGAGGCAAGCACCCTCGTCGGGCGCTTGCCTCTCGGCTTATGCAGTGGCGTCAGCAGCGCTTGCCGCGCTGCTGCCGTCAGGCTTTCATTTCCTCTTCGGTCACTACTTCGCCTTTCTTCTTCATCATGCCATAGGCAATGGGCGAAGCGATGAACAGTGACGAGAACGTACCGATTACCACACCCAGAATCATGGCAAACGAGAAGCTGCGGATGCTTTCGCCGCCAAGGAAGAAGATGATGACGAGCACAATCAGCGTAGACGAACCGGTGAACAACGTACGGGTCAGCGTAGAGTTCAGTGAGTCGTTGAACAGGCGGAAGGTGCCGCGCTTGGGATACAGGTGGAGGTACTCGCGCACACGGTCGAAGATTACCACCTTATCGTTGATGGAGTAACCGATAGCCGTCAGGATGGCACCGATAAACGTCTGGTCAATCTCCATGGAGAACGGCAGGATGCCCCAGAAGATGGAGTAGATGCCGAGGATGCCGACCGTATCGAATGCCAGGGCGGCGATGGAGCCCACACTGAACGCGATGTTGCGGAAGCGGAACAAGATGTAGAGGCCGATGGCCAGCACGGCGAAGATGACGGACCAGATGGCCGATACCGTAATGTCGTCGGCAATGCTGGGGCCTACCTTCTGCGAGCTGATGATGCTGCCGCCTGCGTGGTTGTCGCGGTCGATGAACTGCTCAAGGGTGGTGCCCTCGGTGAGCAGCGGCTTCAGCAATTCGTAGAACTTGGCTTCGATTTCCGAGTCTACGTTGCTGCCTTCCTCGTTGATGCGGTAGTTGGTGGTGATGCGCACCGTGCGGCCGTCCGTACCGATGGCAATGACGTTGACATTGGCGTCGTCAAACTGGCCTTCCAGCAACTCGCGCACTTGCTCGGGCTCAATGGCCTGCTCAAACCTTACTTGATAGTTGCGGCCGCCGGTAAAGTCGATACTTTGGCTCAATCCGCGTATGGCGAGGAAGCCTACGAATACGATGACAATAATCAGTCCGGAAGTCAGCCACGTCTTGTTGCGTCCCATGAAGTTGTAGTGCGTGTCTTGCAGTACGCCCTTCGACAGTCTGGTTTCAAACGTGAGGTGTTGCCACTTGTCCTTGCTCATGAAGTAGTCGAATACCAGGCGCGTCAGGTAAACGGCGGTAAAGAACGAAATGGCGATACCGATGATAAGCGTCGTGGCAAATCCGCGGATAGGACCTGTACCGAAGTAGAACAGGATGATACCCGTGATGATAGACGTGAAGTTGGAGTCGAAGATGGCCGAGAAGGCATTTTTATAACCATCGGCCAAAGCCATCTTCACGCCCTTGCCGTTGCGCAGCTCTTCCTTGGTGCGCTCGAAGATAAGCACGTTGGCATCCACCGCCATACCCAGCGACAGCACCATACCGGCGATGCCCGACATGGTCAGCGCGGCTTGGAACGAGGTGAGGATACCGAAGGTGAAGAACATGTTGAGCAGCAAGGCGCCGTTGGCTACCATACCGGCCGTGAAGCCGTACATGCTGCACACGTAAACCATCAGCAGGATGAAGGCTACCACGCACGATATGAAACCTGCCTGGATGGAGGCTGCACCCAGCGACGGGCCTACGATGTCTTCCTGCACAATGTGTGCCGGCGCGGGCATCTTACCGGACTTCAGCACGTTGGCCAAGTCTTTTGCCTGCTCGGGGGTGAAGTTACCCGTAATCTGCGAGTTTCCGCCGGTGATTTCCTGGTTGACGGTCGGGGCGGAATATACATAATTATCCAGAACGATGGCGATGCTGCGGCCCACGTTCTGCTTGGTGAGCTGTGCCCAGCGGCGGGCGCCGTCGGTGTTCATCGACATGCTCACGGCGGGGTGTCCGTATTGGTCGTATTCATCGCGCGCGTCTACTACCACGTCGCCTTCCAGCGGGGCACGGCCGTTGCGCTCGGTGGACTTGATGGCATACAGCTCGTAAATCTGTGCCTTCTGGTCGTAAGCCGAAACGCCCCACTTCAAGCGCAAGTCTTTGGGCAGTTCTGCCTGCACTTCGGGCATGGCAAGGTAGCGGTTGATTTCTGCCGTATCCTTATAGTGGGCATAGCCGGCTATGGGGCCTTGTCCTGTGGGGTTGGCTTGCAGGATGGCCAGCAAGGGGTGCTGCTTCTTCAGCACTTCCATGTCGGCTGCTTCGGCGCTTTCGCCTTTCAGTGCGGCGGCCAGGCTGTCTGTAGTGCTGGTGGCGGCTGCAGGTGTTTCAACTGCTTCTTCCGTTTCGGTGGAAGTGCTGGTCAAAATGGTGTGCAGCTTCACGTCGGCAGCTTGCAGGTAGGGCATCACATCCCTGGCATTGTATGTTTCCCAGAACTCCAGGTTGGCAGAACCTTGCAGTAATTTTCTTACACGTTCGGGCTCCTTGATGCCGGGCAGTTCCACCATGATGCGGCCCATCTTGTCTTCCAGACTCTGGATGTTGGGCTGAACCACGCCGAAGCGGTCGATACGGGTGCGCAGCACGTTGTACGAGTTGTCTACGGCAGCTTTCACTTCTTCGCGCAGCACTCTCTCTACTTCTGCATCGGTCGACTTCTGGTTTACTTTGTCTTTCAGTTGCTGGGTGGCGAACAGTTGCGCGAGGGTGGCGTCGGGTGCCAGCCGGTGATACTCTCTGATGAAGAGGGTGATTACGTCGTCCTGGCTTGTCTGTGCCTGCTTGGCGGCATTCTTCAACGCCTGGTTGAAGGCTTCATCCGTCTTGTTGTCGGCCAGCACCTTGATGACATCGGGCACCGACACTTCCAAGATTACGTTCATACCACCTTTCAGGTCCAAGCCCAGACCTATTTCCATCTCGCGGCAATCTTTCAGGGTCCAATTGCCAAGCCAAACCTTCTCGTTTGCCAGAGAATCCAGGTACTCTTGCTCCAGCTGTTCATTGCCTTTTGCATACTCTTTCGCCTTGTTGGTGTAGTGGCGAGTCACAAAAGAGAACGACAGGTAGAACAAGCATACCAAGGTAAGCAGAATGGCAAAGACCTTTACAAATCCTTTGTTTTGCATGTTACTTTTAGTTTATTATGATTACTTTTTTAATTGTTTCCTGCGGTATACAAGGCTGCAAATATAGTTTTTTTTTCACACATTTTGCCTCGATGCGCCTTTTTTTCACTGTTTTTTGGCCATGTGGCACCAGATGGGGTAGTGGTCGGATGCCCGTATGCTGCGGTCTACCGTGCAGTTATACGTCTGCAGGTTCCGGCTTGCCATGATGTTGTCTATGCGGAAATAAAACTTGTTCCGGTTGTACGAGATGCCCAGCCCGCAGCCCGATGCCGTGAAGGCGTCGTCCAGCTGCCGGGCTATGGTGTGGTGCGCGTAGGAGATGGGCGTGTCGTTGAAGTCGCCGCACACCACGATGTAGCGGTGCGGGCAGCGGGCAATGGTTTGTGCGATGGCATCGGCTTGCGGCGCCCGCAGCTTGGTGGCCTCGGCCAGCTTGCGCACCAGCAGGCGCAGGCCGCTCTTCACGGTCTCCTTCTCGGGGTCGGTGAGCATGTCTTCGTAGACGGCCTTGTCCGAAGTAGTCAGTTTGTTGGACTCCAGGTGCACGTTCAGCAGCATCAGCGTGTCGTTGCCCCATTTCAGTTCGTACATCATCACGCCGTTGTAGTTGCTGGGGGTGGGCAGCTCGCGTGCCGAGAGGATGGGCCACTTGGAGTAGCAGGCCACTTGGTTGGCCCGGCTCTGCCCCACGTGGCCTATGTGGTGGTAGGGGTATTGGGCCAGTGCCCGGTCCACGTCTCTTTGGCTGACGTTCTTTCCCGAGGCGGCGGTGCGGTACTCTTGCAGGCAGATGACGTCGGCCCCGCTGCCGGCCAGATATTCCAGCAGGGGGCTCTTGCCCTCGCGCTTGGTGGCATCGGCAAAGCCCATGATGTTGTACGAAAGCACCTTGGCGCTTCCCTGGAGCAGGGTGTCGGTGTGGAAGTTCACGGGGCAGTACGTGCGCAGCTGTATGAAGCACGCCGCGAAGCCCAGCAGCGGCAGCAGGGCCGACTTGTAGCGCCGGATGCACAACCAGAAGAGCAGGAAGCACCCGTTGAGCACCGCAAAGACCGGGAAGGCCAGCCCTAAGCACGACAGCACCGGGTGCTCGGCAGGCGCGAGGCAGGGGCTGTAGGCCGACAGCAGCAGGCATCCCGCTACGCAGGCATTGGCTGCCAGCAGAAGGAAAGAGACCAGGTAACCGAGATGTTTCACTGCATGGATGGCTTTAAAGGTAGATGGAGTGTCGGGGCGGGCTACCGCTTGCTAGCGTCGAACAGACTTTTCTTTTCCTCGTCGCTCAGCCCTTCGTAGCCTGTCTTCCGCAGCTTGTCGAGTATGCGGTCTATCTCGTCGGACTGCGCCTTCTTGCGGGCGTTGTAGTCATAGTCTTGCCGGCGGGGGCCGCCCGTGCCATAGTGCACCTTCATCTTAGGCTTGCGCGGCTTGTGTCGGAACAGGGCTCCCGCCCCGTCCAGCACGCGGTTTATCCATGCCGTCAGGTCGCGCCCTTTGCCCAGCTCGGATGCGAAGAGCAGGCCTGCCAGCGCCCCGCCCAGGTGGGCTATGTGGCCGCCGGCGTTGTCCGACGTGATGAGCAGCAAGTCCATGCCGATGACGATGAGCGCCAGGTACTTCAGCCTCAGGGTGCCCAGCAGGAACAGGCGTATGGGGTAGTTGGGCTCGCGGTAGGCCGCCGCCGCCACGATGGCGAGCACGGAGGCCGAGGCGCCCAGCATGAAGGAGTGGTCTATGTAGGGACGGAAGTAGGGAAACACATTGTAGGCCGCCATGTAGAGCACGCCCCCGCAGATGCCGCCCAGCACATACAGCCCCCGCAGGTGCTTGGCCGAGAACATCTGCAGGAAGATGGCGCCAAACCAGTAGAGCCACAGCATGTTGAACAGAATGTGCAGCAAACCCTCGTGCATGAACATGTAGGTGAGCAGCGACCAGGGCTGCATGAGGAAGCGCACGGGCGACGCCGGCAACTCCAGCCACGCCAGCCAGCCCCCCGCAGCCCCTGCGTTGAACAGTTGCAGCACAATGCCCGTCAGCGCCACGGCCACAAACACCGCCACGTTGATGTATATAAGTTGTATGTAGATGCTTCCCCGGCGGAAGGTGTCCCGCAAATCAGTTATAATAGTAGCCATTGCCTCGGTTAGTCTTTTTCCAATACATTATCATAATGAAGCCGAACAGCATGCCGCCCAGGTGGGCAAAGTGGGCCACGTTGTCGCCGCTGCTGTTCGAGATGCCCGCAAAGAGCTCGATGATGGCATACCCTATCACGAAATACTTCGCCTTGATGGGCATGGGCAGGGGGAAGATGAACATCTGCTGGTTGGGAAACAGCATGCCGAAGGCCAGCAGGATGCCATATACGGCGCCCGACGCACCCACGGTGCTCATCATGTTCAGGTACTCCTCCATGGGGATGATGGAGTAGCCCGTGTTCACCCCGCTGTAGGGAGCCAGCTC
Source organism: uncultured Bacteroides sp. (assembly GCA_949288715.1). Taxonomy (GTDB): domain Bacteria; phylum Bacteroidota; class Bacteroidia; order Bacteroidales; family Bacteroidaceae; genus Bacteroides. The sequence goes on from CASELH010000010.1 coordinate 50,169, forward strand.
TTGCAGGTAGAACAGGTATTGCACCACCTCTTGTATGAGCCCCGCCCCGATGCCGCACACCAGGTAGTAGAACAGGAAACGCCGCGGCCCCCACACCTGCTCCAGTATCCGCCCGAACATCCACACGGCAAACAAGTTGAAGAAAATGTGCGCAAAGTTGGCGTGCATGAACATGTAGGTGATGAGTTGCGCCGCATTGAAGTTGTCGGCAATGAAGAGGTGCAGCCCCAGGTACTCGGTCAGGTCGATGCCATACCGTTCCAGCACGAGCGTCGCCAGGAAAAGCAGCACGTTGATGATAAGCAGGTTTTTGGTTACAGTAGGGATAGAGTTCATATTCCGTGATTGGTTCAAAACGTTGCAAAAATACAAATTAATTCTGTTCTACAGCAGAAATTGGCCATTCTCTTTCCCGTTTTTGGAGTTTATCCATCTTTTTTTACTGATTTTGTTTGACATTCAGAATGAAATTCTTATATTTGTCCTACTGCGTGAAAAGCACATAGTGAGTGAAAATGTATATCGTATAACAAACCTAACTAAACTTACGCCTTATGAATAAATCGGAACTGATTGAAGCAATGGCAAACGATGCCGGACTGCCGAAAATCGTTTGCAGGAAAGCGTTGGAGGCGTTCTTGGCCACAGTAGAGAAGGCCATGAAGAGCGGCGAGAAAGTTTCGCTGGTGGGGTTTGGCACGTTTGTAGTGGCAAAGAAGGCTGCCCGCACCGGATACAATCCCTCCACCAAGCAGCCCATCGACATCCCCGCCAAGAGAAGTGTGAGGTTCAAGCCCGGCAACGACCTGCTGCTGGAGTAATCCCTTACCTTTAGCACAAAGATGTCCGCCATTGTTGTAGCGCTGCAGTGGCGGACATCTTTGTGTCTGCCCCTCGCGTACTCTCCCCGTCCTATCTGCTTCGTACCCGATTCGTACCTGCTTCGAACCTGCTTCGCTCATGCTTCGTCCCTATGGAAGCGAAGGTGAAGCGAAGCAAAACCCTTCCGGGCAAGGCGGAAGAAGCCAGGGGTGGAAAGGGAACTTTGAAGCCGGGAAAAGGCGTGCATGCGGGCTTGCGTAGGGAGTAGACGTAGAAGAGGAAAGCCGTATTGCTGCTGTATTACATTGTATTATATCCTGTTGGCGTATAGCTGACGTATTCCTATTTCCCGTTTGGCGTATTAATGAATAGTAAGGTATTTAGCAAATAATAGCATTTCCGATAATTTTGCGCCGATATTTTAATTTCCCTAAACAAACAGTTAATCTTAATTAAGTAAGACGCATGAAGAAGCTACTATCAGTTTTGTTTATGTTGAGCTTTACCTTTGCTGCTGTATGGGCGCAGAACATACAGGTAAAAGGTACGGTGGTGAGCGGGTCGGATGACTTCCCCTTGCCGGGTGTGAATGTGGTGGTGAAAGGCACTACCACGGGTGTGATTACCGACATTGACGGTAACTTTATGATTTCAGTTCCCTCGGATGCTACGCTGGCATTTACCTACGTGGGCTTCAAACCCCAGGAAGTGGCCGTAAACGGACAGACTACCTTGAACGTGGTGCTGGAAGAAGACATGGAGACACTGGAAGAAGTGGTCGTAGTGGGCTACGGCGTGCAGAAGAAAGCCAACCTGACCGGCGCGGTGACTTCCATCAAAAGCGACGAGTTGCTGAAGGCCAAGTCGGCCAACTCTACCAACGCGCTGGTGGGGCAGATGCCGGGCTTGATATCCAAACAGGCCACCGGCGAGCCGGGCGCCGACGATGCCAACCTGTATATACGTGGTATTGCCACGTTCCAGGGTGATACGTCCCCGGCCTTTATTATTGATGGTATTGAGCGCACGTCGGCCGACTTTGCGCGCATGGACCCCAACGACATCGAGTCCATCAACGTGTTGAAGGACGCGGCTTCGGCAGCCATCTTCGGTATGCGCGGTGCCAATGGTGTCATTGTGATTACCACCAAGCGCGGCAGCTCGGAGAAACCTACCATCAAGTACTCGGGCAACGTGTCCATCCAGTCGCCTACCCGCCTGCCGGAGTTTGCCAACTCTTACGACTATGCCCGCTTGTATAACCAGTTCATGGGGCAGGAGATTTACTCGGCAGAGGCTTTGCAGAAGTTTAAAGACGGCTCCGACCCCATCAATTACCCCAACACGGACTGGTATGACGAGATGTTGTCAAAGAACGCCATCCAGCACCAGCACAATGTGTCGGTTTCCGGCGGTACGGACAAGATTCGCTACTACGTCAGCCTCGGCTACTTGCGCCAGGGCGGCTTGTGGGAAGACCTCGACTACAAGCGCTACAACCTGCGCAGTAACATCGACGTGGACATCACCAAGACTACCCGCCTGGGCGTGGATGTGTCCGGACGTATGGAGAACTCCCTGAACTCCGGCTCCGCACAAGGCGTGTTCCAGCAGCTGATACGCAACACGCCCGTGCTGCTGTGCCGCTATCCCAACGGCCTCTTTGCAGTGCCCGACGCCACGCACCCCAACATCGTGGCTTCCAACCAGCCCGGCGGCAGCTACAGCAAGGGCAAGACGTTTGTGGTGGATGCCCGCATGGAGCTGGAGCAGAAGCTGGACTTCATAACCGAAGGCCTTTCGGTGAAGGGTACCGCCTCGTTCAGCAAGAACACCTACCGCAACAAGGCCTGGAACGTGGCCAACTACGTGTACACCCTGACGGACGGCGAGTATGTGCTGAGCCCCCGCTCGAGCGCCAGCCTGGGACTGACCCAGAACAGCGACGAGTATCAGGAATACCAGCTCCAGGCCAACTACAACCGCTCCTTTGGGCAGCACAACGTCACGGCCATGGCCATGGTGTTGGCACGCAAGGGCTTCCTGGAGCGTTCGGGCATGAACCGCAACTCTTTCGACTCTGAAATCCTCGACCAGATGAATGCCGGCAATGCCACCGGCCAGACACTGAACGCCTACGACAGCGAGACGGCCCGCGCCAGCTACATGGCCCGTGTCAACTACAACTACGCACAGCGCTACCTGGTGGAGTTCAACATCCGTCGCGATGGCTCGGAGAACTTCGCGCCTTCCCGCCGCTGGGGCACGTTCATGTCGGCCTCTTTGGGTTGGGTAATCTCTGAGGAGAAATTCTTCGAGAACTTAAAGAACACGGTGAACTTCTTGAAAGTCAGAGGCTCTTACGGTACGCTGGGCAATGACAACATCGGTGGCGTATCCTTCCCCTTCTATAGCCGTTTCGACCTGTATTCGGGTGGCACCGCCAGCAACGGTTTTGCCAATAACCTGGGCGACTATGTGTTCGGCGAATTGCTCACCAAGGGCATGGTGCCGGGTGCCATAGCCAACGCTTTGGCCACATGGGAAAAGTCGCACAAGACCAATGTGGCCATCGATGCCACGCTGTTCAACCGCTTGAACCTCACCGTGGACTACTTCCTGGAAAGACGTGCCAACATCCTGGCGCAGCGCGATGCAGAGATTCCCTCTACCTTTGGCGGCATTTTGCCCTTGGAGAACCTGGGCGAGGTGAAGAACCAAGGTATCGACTTCTCGGTGAACTACCACCAGCAGATTCGCGAGGTGAACTTCTCGCTGGGCGGAAACTTTACGTTTGCCCGCAACAAGATTATCGAAATGGCTGAAGCTGCCGGCACCTCTGAGTACATGCGCAAGACGGGCCGCCCCATCAACGGCTACTATGGCTATAAGACGGACGGCATCTTCAAGACCCAAGAGGAGATAGACAACTACGCCAAGCAGGAAGTGGCCGGCGTGGGCTATGTGACGAAGCCGGGCGACATAAAGTATGTGGATGTAGATGGCAACGGCGTGGTAGACTCCAACGACATGACCTACCTGGGCTATGGCAATGTGCCGGAAATCATCTATGGCATCAATGGCGCGCTGAGTTGGAAGAACCTTGACTTCAGCTTCCTGTTCCAAGGCGCAGCACGTGCCCAGGTGTACCTGAAGGGTGGCGTCATCCAGCCCTACTTCAACCAAGGTAACCTGCCCCAGTTCTGGGTAGACGAGGCTTGGACGGAAGATAATATGGACGCCCGCTATCCCCGCCTGGTGAACTCCACGCACAACTTCCCGGGCACGGACATCAGCGGCGTGCAGACTTACCTGTATGATGCCTCTTACCTGCGTTTGAAGAACATCGAGATAGGCTATACGCTGCCCGACAAGTGGCTGCGTCCGGCAGGCATCAGCAGCATGCGCGTGTATGTCAACGCACAGAACCTCTTCACCATTACCGACGTTCCGCAGATTGACCCGGAAAATACCCAGCAGGAAGGCTGGACTTATCCGCAGATGAAATCGTTCAACGTGGGACTTACACTTCAATTCTAACTTTAAGCAATACATGAATAAGATGAAAAAATATAGGAATTTAGCACTGGCCACCGTGGTGGCTCTGGCTTCGGGTTGCTCGGACATGCTGGACATCAAGCCGACCACCTTTATTTCGGATGAAGCCCTTTGGGAGGATTCCAAGCTTATCAACCAGTTTGTGGCCAATACATACGGCTCCATGCTGTGCGGCTTCAACCGCTGCACGGCCGGTGTGGGGCAAGACTGGGCCATGTCGTGGGCCGGAAACCTGGACTCGGGTACGGATGACGTGGCCTGTGTGTCCGACTCCCCCATCTACCTGCAGCTGAACAAGGATGCCATCACAGAGCAAAGCTGCCCCTTCATTGAGGAAATATGGCAACAGGAGTACAAGGTCATCCGCAAGTGCAACATCCTGATTGCCCAGTTGCCCGATGTAGACGAAATGGTGCTCACCGCCGAACAGAAGGCAGTGCTTGATGCCGAAGCCCGCTTCCTGCGCGCGTTCTGCCACTTTGAGCTGGCACGTACCTTCGGCAAGGCTCCGCTGATGCTGGTGGCACAAGAGCTGACCGACGACCTGCTGGTGCCCCCTTCCACCTTTGAAGACATTGTGAACTTCATTGTAGACGAGTGCGACACCTATGCCGACAACCTGCCGCTGACCCGCACAGCCGACGAGACCGGACACGCCACCAAGGGCGCCTTCCTGGCCTTGAAGTCGCGCGCCTTGCTCTACCTGGCCAGCCCCTTGAACAATGCCGGCGGCGACACGCAGCGTTGGGCCGCTGCCGCACAGGCTGCCAAAGACGTGATGGACCTCAGCGTTTACCACCTCTACCGCCAGGGCGAGACGCCTTACTACAGCATGGCTTTCGACAAGACGGCGGCCAATGAGGAAATCATTTTCGAGCGCCGCTTCACCTACCCCGAAGCACCCCACAACATCCACATGATGTGGAGCTCCGACGTCACCGACCATGGCTCGTGGAACGGCGTGTATCCCACCCAGAACTTGGTGGATGCCTACGAAACAACCAACGGCATGATGATAGACGACCCCGCCAACACCCTGTATGACGACCAGAACCCCTATGCCAACCGCGACTCGCGCTTCTACCAGAGCCTGCTGTACCACGGCCTGACGTGGGAGGGCGATGAAATAAACATGCTGCCCGGCGGCTCGTGCGAGCCCGAGTTGGGCCGCTGGCGCTGCGGCTATGGCTTGCGGAAGTTCATGGAAGAGCTGCCCGGCACCACCAACATCTACGGCGGCTATGCCCAAAGCAACAACTTCCCCTACTTCCGCTATGCCGAGGTGCTGCTGAACTATGCCGAAGCACAGAACGAGGCACTGGCCGCCCCCGACCAGAGCGTGTACGACGCCATCAACGAAGTGCGCGACCGTGCCGGCCAGCCGGGCTTGCCTGCAGGCCTCACCAAGGACGCCATGCGCGAGCGCATCAAGAACGAGCGCCGCGTGGAATTCCTCATGGAAGAACACCGCTTCTACGACCTGCGCCGCTGGCTTGACGGCGATGTGCTGGCCCAACCCATCATGGGCATGAAGGTGTATGACGAGAATGAGGACGGCGTGCTGGAGTACGTGGTATCCCAGGTGGAAGAACGTGCCTTCACCGGCGCCCACTACTACCTGCCCATCCCCTTGGCCGAACAGGAAAAGAACCCCTTGCTGAAAGACGAATGATGAAAGGTAAGCTGATATTGTTGACAGGAATACTGGTGGCCATGGTGGGGGCTTCGTGCACCCACCGGCCTGCCGGTGCCCCGCAGGTGGCGGACAGCCCTTATGTGCCTGCCGGCTACAAGCTGGTGTGGCACGACGAGTTCGACTCCGAAGCCAAAGTCTTGCCCGACACCACGAAGTGGAAGTACCAGCTGGGCGGAGGAGGCTGGGGCAACCGCGAGTTGCAATACTACGTCCCCGCCGTGCTGGGGCAAGACACCGTGGCCTTTGTGGAAAACGGCGTGCTGAACATCGTGGCCCTGAGGCCTGCCGCCCCCGTGGAAGGGCATGAATACCTCTCCGCCCGCATGAACTCCAAGCAGAGCTGGACGTATGGCTACTTTGAGGCCGGGCTGAAGATGCCCGTAGGCCGCGGCACGTGGCCCGCCTTCTGGATGTTGCCCCAAGACATGAAGAGCTGGCCGCTGGACGGCGAAATAGACATCATGGAGCACGTAGGCAGTCACCCCGACTCTGTCTTGGTGACGGTGCATACCCAGAAGTACAACCACACCATCGGCACCCAGAAGGGCGTGCACGCCATGACTCCCCGCAGCCAAAGCGAGTTTCACGTCTATGCCTTGGAGTGGACTGCAGAGGCTATCAAGGGCTTCGTGGACGGCAAGCAGTGCTTCTTCTATCCCAACGAAGGCACCGGCAAGGAAGTCTGGCCGTTCGACGTCCCCTTCTACCTGCTGCTCAACCAAGCCGTAGGCGGTGGCCTCGGCGGGCTGAAGGGGGTGGACGATGCCTGCTTCCCCGCCACCTACCAGGTGGACTACGTCAGGGTCTATCAGAAATAGGCTTGCTGGAAGTTTTTGCTATAAGATAGGAGGTGTGTCAAACAACCTCTGAACGCTTTCTTTTAGGCGCGGATTGCGCGGATTTCACGGATTAAGCTTATTAACATCCGCGTTATTCCGCATAATCCGCGCCTAATATGTAACATCTTGAAAGCGTTCATGGGCTTTTGGCACACCTCCCTCTTTTGCCTCCCCGCAGGGCTTTAAGGTCCCGTGCAGTAGCCTTTCAAGCCCCGCTTGCTGGGGTTGAAACGTTGCCATGCCGGGGGAATAGGACACTACCGGGGGCTGTGTCCCCCCGCATCAATCCCCCCCGGGCTGCGCACCGGAATATGTTGCAGAAATCGCCTTAAATGTAACAGATAAGGCCTTAAATGTAACAGATAACGGCAATAAATGCAGGAAAAGTGTACTTTGGTACACATAGCATAGAATAGAATAGCACAGTAAAGCATAGCAAAGCACATCCCCTTCCTCATAGGGTTTCCCCCGCCACAGGCAGCGTCGGTGAAAACCCCTCCGGCGGGAAAGGGGGCGGAGGCGAGGGAGGATAGGCCTGTCGGCTTTCTGTAATGAAAAAAGCTGTAGTGCCGGCATGCTTTTTCTGCCGAATCGTGAGGTTTTTCCGTTTTTTTCCTGTAAGTTTGCTTGGCGTTCGCCCCACAGGGGGAGGAAGCACATTGAATAGCCACAAAACATATAAACCGAAAGATTATGTTTGCCAAGGAAACCTACATCCAGCGCAGGGCCACGCTGAAGAAACAAGTTGGCTCGGGAGTGTTGCTGTTCCTGGGGAATGAGGAGCAGGGGTTGAACTATGAGGACAACACCTTCCGCTACCGGCAGGATTCTACGTTTTTATACTACTTCGGGTTGTCGTTTGCCGGGCTGGCGGCCATTATCGACATCGACGAGGACCGGGAGATTATCTTCGGCGACGAGCTGAGCATAGACTACATTGTGTGGATGGGTACCCAGCCCACGCTGCACGAGAAGAGCGAGCGGGTGGGCATCGGCGAGACTCGCCCCTATGCCGACGTCATGGACTACCTGCACCGCGCCGTGCAGCGGGGGCAGACCATACACTACCTGCCGCCTTACCGTGCCGAGCACAAGCTGAAACTTATGGACTGGCTGGGACTTCCGCCTGCCCACCAGGAGGGCTCCGTGCCCTTTATTCGTGCCGTGGTGGCGCAGCGCAATCACAAGTCGGCCGAGGAAATAGAGGAGATAGAGAAGGCCTGCAACGTGACGGCCGACATGCACATTGCTGCCACGCGCTTCATCCGTCCCGGCATGTACGAGTATGAGGTGGTGGCCGAGATGAACTACGTGGCCGAGCGGAACAACTGCGAACTCTCTTTCGCCACCATTGCCACCATCAACGGGCAGACGCTGCACAACCACTACCACGGCAACAAGATACAGTCCGGCCAGCTGTTCCTCATAGATGCAGGGGCAGAAGTGCCTTCGGGCTATGCGGGCGACATGTCGTCCACCATCCCCGTCGACAAGACGTTTACCCCGCGCCAGCGTGCCGTGTACGAGGTGCAGAACGCCATGCACCTGGAGTCGGTCAAGGCACTGCGTCCGGGCATCCCCTACATGGATGTGTACGACCTCTCGGCCCGCGTCATGGTGGAGGGACTGAAGGAACTGGGACTGATGAAGGGCAATGCCGAGGATGCCGTGCGCGAGGGTGCCCACGCCTTGTTCTATCCCCACGGATTGGGGCACATGATGGGCCTGGACGTGCACGACATGGAGAACCTGGGCGAGTTGTGGGTAGGCTACAACGGCCAGCCCAAGAGCACGCAGTTCGGCCGCAAGAGCCAGCGCCTGGCCATTCCGCTGGAGCCGGGCTTTGTGCACACCGTGGAGCCGGGCATTTACTTCATCCCCGAGCTGATAGACCTGTGGCGCGGGCAGAAGAAGTTCACCGACTTCATTAACTACGACAAGGTGGAAAAGTACCGCCACTTTGGCGGCATCCGCAACGAGGAGGATTACCTGATTACCGAGACCGGTGCCCGCCGCCTGGGCAAGAAAATCCCCTTGACGCCCGACGAGGTGGAGGCGATGAGATAATTGAGAATTGAGAATTGAGAAATAAGAATAATTGGTTCCCCTTGGGAAATAGTCCGTTATAGAGTATTTCTTAATTTTCAATTCTTAATTCTCAATTTTTCAAGCGTGCAGCTCCAGCACGAAGCGTGCGCCCTTGCGGTAGGTGGCATCCAGCGTGAGGGTGCCGTTCATTTTGGTGGCTTCCAGCGAGCAGATGGGGAGGCCCAGGCCATCGCCTTCGGCCAGGTTCCGCACTTGGGCAAAGGGCTTGAAGAGGTCGGCCTGCTGCTCCTCGGGGATGCCACACCCGGTGTCGGTTACGATGAATTGCTGGGTGTGTGCTCCACGCTTTTTGAAGTCCAGCCATATTTTGCCGTCGGCGGGGGTGTGCAGGGCGGCGTTTTGCAGGAGGTGGGTCAGTATTTTCCCCACGTGTTCCCGGTTGATTTTAACGGACAGTTTGGGGGCGTTCACCAGGATAGCGACGTTTTCCTTGGTCTCTCCTTTCACTTTATCTGCAATGTCCTCGCAGAAAGTCAGGGCGTTGGCTTCTTCCAGCGCGTAGAGCTCGTCCAGCGAGTTCTCCAGTGCCGACATTTCCTCAATATGTGCCGCAAAGGTCTTCAGTGCCTGCACGGCGGGCAAAGTGGCGTCCAGCGTGTCGAGGGTGGGAGTCATTTGCGCGGAGATGTTCTGTATAAACTTCGTCTTCAGCGCATTGTGCTCGTTGGCGGTACGTATGGCCTTCTGCTGCTTGCGGTTTTTGGCCAGCAGGCGCAGCAGGGCTATGGCGCCCAGTACCAGTGCGGTGGCCAGCACGGTTGCCAGTATGCCCAGGCCGGCAATGATGTATTGGCGTGTTGCCAGCGAGCCGTCTTTTTCCTTGATGGTCTGCAGGCTGGCCTGATATTGCGTGTCCAGTTCGTCGTACTTCTGTTGTGCGGCCAGCTGCTGTATGGAGTCGTGGCGGCTGATGAAGGCACGGACGGCGGCATCGCCTTGCGCGTCCAGGCCGAAGGCATAGTAGTATCTTGTCTTGGTGCGTAGCAGGTCGGCGTCCAGCGAGTCGTTTTGCGCAGCCTCGGCCCAACCCTCCAGTTGTGCCAGCTGTGCTTTGGCCCGGGTGGGGGTGCGTTGCTTGGTGTAGATGAGCAGGCGCTCGCGTGTGATGGGGTAGCGCAGGGCAGGCATGGCTTTCCCGCTTTTCTGTTCGCCGTTGGCAACGGTTTGTTCTACGGAGGCGAGCAGTTCAAAGGCTTCCTGGTTGTAATTCTCGCGGTGGTAGAGGGCGCTGGCCTGCACGCCGCAGGCCACGGCTTTGTCGTACTGCGTGCCCTGGGCGTATGCGTAGTAAGCCTGCAGGAACAGGTAGCGTGCCTTGGTGTAGTCTTTTTTGTTGAGGCACTCTTGTGCCTGTTGTCTCAGGTTGTCCCCGCTGTCTTGTGCGGCTGCGGGCAGAAAGCATTGGCAGATTGCCATGCAAATCAACATACCGATAACTTTTTTCATCTTGTTTGAGGTTTTGTCCGCCGTAAAGTTACGGTATTCTTCAGTATGATATACTTCGCAGGGCAGTTTTTTGTTGCGGAAGCGTCAATATTTGAAACTGCTCCCCCCCAGGAACTCCCTCAGCAGGGAGGTGGGCGGGATTTCCTTGTCCTGCACCGGCGTGAAGTATTTGATGAACTTCAGCAGGCGGTAGGCCTCGGCATACTCCGGGCAGTTGCGGGGCACGCTGTTCAGGATGGGCTCCACGTGGTAGCGCAGCACGGCAAACTCGAACAGCAAGGCCGAGTTGAACATCACGTCGGCATTCTCCTGGTAGGGGAATATCCACTTGTCTTCGCCGGCGCGCACGCTGGGCCAGCGCGCTATGGTTTCGCGGGCGGAGTTTCCCCGGTAGTTGTAGTCGCGTATGATGCGGCGCACCAACCGGTTGTCGGTGGTGGGAATCCAGTTGTGGTCGTCCAGCGAAATGGTGGTGAGTGCCGACACGTAGATTTTGTATTTGTTCTCGTCGGGAATCTGTGGCGTCAGCTCGGGGTTCAGGGCATGGATGCCTTCCAGGATGAGGATGGTGTTGTCGTCTATGTGCAGTTTGTCTCCCCTGAACTCTTTGTGCCCGGCAGTGAAGTTGTAGTGGGGCAGTTCCACTTCTTCCCCACGCAGCAGGGCTTGCAACTGCTCGTTGAACAGTTTCAAGTCGAGGGCGTAGAGCGATTCATAGTCGTAGTCTCCATTGGCGTCGCGCGGCGTCTGGTCGCGGTCTACAAAGTAGTCGTCCAGCGAGATGGGGTAAGGCTTCAGCCCGTTGGTCATCAGCTGGATGGAGAGCCGCTTGCTGAAGGTGGTTTTCCCCGACGACGACGGCCCCGATATGAGTACCAGTTTGACGCGCCGGTCGCCGTCGCCCCGGTGGTATATGTCATCGGCTATCTGTGCTATCTTTTTCTCTTGCAAAGCCTCGGCCACCTTGATGAGGTCGGTGGCATGCCCGTCTTCGCAGGCGTGGTTAAAGTCGCCCACATTGCTCAGGCCCATGATGTGGTTCCAGCGCAAGTGTTCTTTGAACACGTCCAGCATTTTTTCCTGTTTTACCACATCTTCCAGCACATTGGGGTTCTCTTTGCTGGGGATGCGCAGCAGCAGGCCGTCGTAATACTTCACGATGTCGAACAGCTTGATGAAGCCCGTGCTGGGCAGCAGGTTGCCATAGTAATAGTCCACCGTGTCGCCCAGCGTATAATAATAGGTGTACAAGTCGCCCGACGTCTCCAGCAGTTTCACTTTGTCGTTCATGCCCCGCTCGCTGAAGATGCGTGCCGCCTCCGTCACGTGGCACTCCGTGCGGTGGAAGGGGATATCCTCAGCAATGATTTCCTGCATCCGCTTCTTGATGGCCTGCACGTCTTCCAGCTCGATGGGCCGCCCGATGCGCAGGTTGCAGAAGTAACCCTTCGACACCGGGTGCTCTACATACAGTTTGCCTTTGGGAAACAGCTCGCTCACAGCCTTATAGAGTATGAAGCACAGCGAGCGCACATAGGTGCGCATGCCCGAGGGGTTGCGCACGTCCAGAAACTCCACATCCTTGTTGTTGTAGACCCGGAAGTTCAGCCCTTCGGAGCGGTTGTTTACCCTTGCACTCACCACTTGATAGGGAAAATCGAGGTCTAATGCAGAATAAATCTCTAAAAGACTGCTCCCGACGGGGAAATCTTTATAAATATTATTATTTTTGCAACAGATTTGTAACATGTGTTTCATCTTCCTCTCTGGTTTGGGATTCGCCCTTAAAGATAGAGGGAATAAAGCACGTTGCAAAAGAACCCGCTAAATTATTAGGGATGGAATATTCTTTTTATGATTTGTTAAAGCTGCTCGGCTCATTGGCCTTATTCCTCTACGGCATGAAAATCATGAGCGAAGGGCTGCAAAAGTTCGCAGGCGACCGCTTGCGCAAGATTCTCACCGTAATGACCACCAACCGCGTCACCGGCGTGTTGACGGGCATGTTGATAACAGCCCTGGTCCAGTCTTCTTCCGCCACCACAGTCATGGTGGTCAGTTTCGTCAACGCAGGCTTGCTCACCTTGTCGCAATCCATCAGCGTCATCATGGGCGCCAATATCGGCACCACGGTCACGGCCTGGATTATCTCCGCCTTGGGCTTCCAGGTAGACATCTCCGCCTTTGCCTTGCCTCTGTTGGCTTTCGGCGTGCCGCTGCTCTTCTCTCAGCGCAGTTCGCGCAAGTCGGTGGGCGAGTTCATCTTTGGCTTCTCCTTCCTGTTCATGGGGCTTTCCATGCTTCAGGTCAATGCTCCCAACCTGGAGGAGAACCCCGAGATGCTGGCCTTTGTGCAGAACTACACCGACATGGGCTTCGGCTCCGTGCTGCTGTTTGTGGCCATCGGCACCATACTGACCATGATTGTGCAGGCCTCTTCGGCCACCATGGCCATCACCCTCATCATGTGTGCCAACGGCTGGATTAGCTTCGAGCTGGGTGCCGCCCTGGTGCTGGGCGAGAACATCGGCACCACCATCACCGCCAACCTGGCTGCCCTCACCGGCAACACGCAGGCCCGCCGTGCCGCCTTGGCTCACTTGGTGTTCAACGTGTTTGGCGTCATCTGGGTGCTGTGCCTGTTCCCCTTCTTCACCGGCGCCGTGTCGTGGTTTGTGGAGAACATCATGGGCGTCACCGAGATGTCCGTAGCCGTGCCCTTCAAGCTCTCGGCCTTCCATACCGCGTTTAATGTGTGCAACGTGCTGGTGCTGATATGGTTTGTCCGCTTCATCGAGCGCACAGTGTGCGTCATCATCCCCCAGCGCGAGCAGGACGAGGAGTACCGCCTGCGCTTCATCACGGGCGGCATGCTCTCTACCTCCGAGCTCTCCATCCTGCAGGCCAGCAAGGAAATCCACCTCTTTGCCGAGCGCACGCACCGCATGTTCGGCATGGTGCGCGACCTGCTGCATACGGAGAAGGACGACGACTTCAACAAGCTCTTCAGCCGCGTGGAGAAGTACGAGAACATCAGCGACAGCATGGAGCTTGAGATAGCCAACTACCTGAACAAGGTGTCCGAAGGCCGCCTCAGCTCGGAAAGCAAGCTGCAGATACGCTCCATGCTGCGCGAGGTGACGGAGATAGAGAGCATAGGAGACAGCTGCTACAACCTGGCACGCACCATCAACCGCAAGCGCCAGTCCGACGAAGACTTCACCCCTGCCCAATACGAGCACATCCACACCATGATGAAGCTGGTGGACGACGCCCTGGCGCAAATGATAACCCTTGTAGAGCACTCCGAGCACCCGCAGGATGTAGACGTGAACAAGTCGTTCAACCTGGAAAACGAAATCAACAACTACCGCAATCAGCTGAAGAACCAGAACATCATCAGCGTCAACAACAAGGAGTACAGCTACCAGATGGGCGTGTACTACATGGACATCATTGCCGAGTGCGAAAAGCTGGGCGACTACGTGGTGAACGTAGTGGAAGCCGGCAGCGACACAAAGGAGAGGAAAGCCTCCTAAGGCAAGAAAAGCGTGCCGACAACAAAAGGCGCGGATTGCGCGGACCTCACGGAACTGTCAATTCTGGCATCCGTGCCCGTCCGCGCCATCCGCGCCTGTCTTATGGCCTGAGCCTCCGGGGCTTTAGGCTTCTTTTTCAAAGTCTTCCTTGCCTACGCCGCACAGCGGGCACACCCAGTCGTCGGGCAGGTCTTCAAACGCAGTTCCCGGCGCAATGCCGTTTTCGGGGTCGCCCAGTTCAGGGTCGTAAACGTAGCTACATACCGTGCAAATGTACTTGTCCATATCTGTTTCATTTAAAAGTTTAGCAAGGCAAAGGTAGCACATTAGGGCATACTTCCGTCCGCCGGAAAGTTAAAAAAGCTTTTCCCCCGGCATTTAGGGGCTTCCGCCCGTCCTGCTCTTGGCAACTCCGCAGGAAAGCGGATGGCTGACTGTAAAAACAGCCTTCAGGTAACAAATATTGATGACTTATCCCGTTTTTCGAGGCTATTCCTCCCATTCCCTGCCGTACCTTGTACGTATTTCCTACGGTCCGCCTTCGGTCCTATGCGCCGTAGGATTATCGAACCAGTATCGAACTTGTACCGAAGGAGAACCGAAGGTGGTACGTAGCTGGGGCGTGCCTGATACGGTAACTCTCTGCTGTAGAGATGGATACAGGGGGATATGGTAACTGTTTTTGTAAGAAAAGGAGAAAGGTCAAGATTCCTCATGTAAATATTTGTCTATCCGATAGGGGGGATGTGTGTGAATGGAAATTTTGGAACAATTCAATGCCTTTGCGCGATTGTCAATGCTGGCTTGTGTATGTTAAAATAGATGCTTTTATGGTGAGCTGTATCTTTTTTATAATAACTTTGTAGCAAATTGAAACATAGACAGATAAAAATATCTAGCTTTTAAAAGAGTAGAGTCAATGAAGTCTTTTATTACCATTATTAAGATTGTAAGTCCGGTGTGGCTTGCAGTGCTGCTTTGGGGGTGTATAAGTGGGACGACGGGGCCTGCCGATGAAGAAGCAGCGACCTATTCATTGTGTAAATATTGGTGGCGGGCCGATTATGTTGATATTGACGGCGCCCAGGTGGAATGGACCTTTGTATTCAATGCGGATGGGACAGGGCGTGAACGGATTTCCCGCCGGCTGATGGGGGCATCGGATACGAAAGACTATACTTTTACATGGTTTTGGGATTCGAGTTCTCATACAATGATTTGCATTGAGTATGATGGCGGAGGCATTTCATTTTGGAGTGATGTCTTTATTGCAGGCGATGTATTGGCTTGCCGGATGGGCGGGGATGATTGGGTATTTTATGGTGGATAGAAATATCTATTCCGGCTCCCAGTCCTTTTGCTTAAAAAAACAGGCCTTAGTGTGCGGCCAATTCAAAAGAATGGTTTATCTTTGCGGCGTTTTGTTCCGCATGGCTCTCCAAGGCGAGGGCGCGGATGAAAAGGGAATCGGGTGAAAGTCCCGGACAGTCCCGCTGCTGTAAGCTCCAGTAATGGGTTTGCTTAACTACCTCTTTGGCCACTGCCTCAACATAGGGTTGCGGGTGGGAAGGCGAAGCAAACCGGAGTAAGTCAGAAGACCTGCAAAACAGAAGTCGTGCTTGCATTCTCGAGGAAAGAAGCGCAAGGTCATGCAAAGGTTATACTTTTTATTATTATTTTTTCTGTTTATGAGCATTAGGCATCTTGCCCTGCGTGCAGGCATGTGCTTTGTTGCAGCCATAAGCGTGCAGGGGACAGCCTTGCAGGCACAAGCGTTGGCCGGCGACAGCATCACGGGGCGTGTACACGAAATTCCCACCGTAACGGTAGAGGCACGGCGCATCTCGCCGGCGCTTACCGCCACTTCCCCCTTGCAGGTAATGGGGAAAACGGAGATGGAGCGGCTGGGCGTGCACGAGGTGGCCGACGCGGTGCGCCATTTCTCGGGCGTCAGCGTGAAGGACTATGGCGGCATCGGCGGACTGAAGACGGTGTCCGTGCGCAGCATGGGGGCGCAGCATACGGGGGTGACTTACGACGGGGTCAGTGTGAGCGACTGCCAGTCGGGGCAGGTGGACATTTCGCGCTTCTCGCTGGACAATGTCTCCGAGTTGACCTTGACCATAGGGCAGACGGACAATATTTACCAGTCGGCACGTGCGTTTGCATCGGCAGGCATGCTGAACATCCGTACGGCACGCCCCGACTTTCAAGACAGCCCCTTCCACCTTTATGCCAATCTGAAGGCGGGCTCGTATGGCATGGTCAATCCCTCGGTGCTCTACAGCCAGCGGCTTTCGGCGAAAACAGGGCTGTCGGTCTACGGCGACTTCCTGCATGCCGATGGCGATTACCCCTTCAAGATGTGGAACGGCAACCACCTGATAGACAGCCGGCGCAACAACAGCGACATACGCTCCTGGCGGGCGGAGGCTACCCTGTACACGGCCTTCACGCCGCGGCAGGACTTGCAGGTAAAGGCTTACTTGTTCGACTCGGAGCGGGGACTGCCGGGCGGCGTGATTTACGACAACCCGTATTCCGCCGAAAGGCTGTACGACAAAAACTACTTCGGCCAGTTCCGCTATGAGAACCGCTTCAGCGACCGCATCAAGTTGCAGGCGCTCGGGAAGTTCAATTACAGCTGGAACCGCGACTATAATAATGAGGCCTCCGGCATTACCGACGACCGCTACCGGCAGACGGAGACTTACCTCTCGGCCACGTTGTGGGCAGAGCCCGTCAGAAACCTGTCCTTCTCCGTAGCGCAGGATTTTGCCTACAACTACCTGAGCACGACGCTGGACAAGTGCCAGTACCCGCAGCGCTACACGCTGCTGACGGCGGTGGCTGCCCACTACCGTCACCGCAAGTTTGCGGCAACTGCTTCGCTGCTCAACACCTTCATTACCGAGCAGGTGCGGACAGGCACGGCTGCCGGAAACCGCAGGCGCTTGTCGCCCGCCTTCAGCCTGTCGTGGAAGCCTTTTGAGGAGGCCGGGCTGCGGCTGAGGATTTCGTACAAAGACATCTTCCGCACGCCTACCTTCAATGACCTGTACTACACGGTGACCGGGAATAGCGGCCTGCGCCCCGAGACTTCCCGCCAAGGCAACCTGGGCCTTACGTGGAACCGTTCCCGCTGGGGCTTCCTCGACTTCATCAGCCTCTCGGCAGATGCCTATTACAATAAGGTGAACGACAAGATAGTGGCCGTGCCCCGCATGTTTGTGTGGCAGATGATGAATGTAGGCAAGGTGGAAACCATCGGCACGGATGTCAACCTCTCTGCCGAGTGGCACGTGGGCACCAAGCTGAAGTGCTACTTGACGGGCAGCTACAACTTTATGCAGGCCGAAGACGTTACAGACCCCGGCTCGAAGACGTGGCGCAACCAAGTGGTCTACACCCCCCGCCACTCGGGCAGCGGCAGCCTGACCTTGGAAACGCCGTGGGTTAACCTGTCGTACAACGTCACCTTTGCTTCCGAACGCTACACGCTGGCGCAAAACCTGCCCGACTACCGCATAGCGCCGTACTCCGACCACGGGTTGTCCCTTTCGCGGCAATTCCGGTGGGGGCGGCACCGCCTGCGCGTGCAGCTCGATGCCTTGAACTTGGGGGGCAAGAACTACGAGGTTATCCGCTTCTATCCCATGCCCGGGCGCAACTACAAGCTTTCAATCAACTACTATTTATAACCGTATTAAAAAACAACGAATGCAATGAAAAAGAATTGGTTTAAACTGGCGTTCCTCATCTGCCTGCCCTTGGCGGCGGGATTGGTGTCTTGCGATGATGAAAACGGTCCTGATGTCCCTAATCCCGAGCCTGCGCCCGTAAGTACTGCAGGTGCCTACATTGTGAATACCGGAAACTGGGGTGCCAACGACGGCTCCCTACAGTGGTACGACCTTGTTACCCAGACTGTAGGCGATGACCTGTATAAAGAGCAGAACGGTGAGGGCATAGGCGACCTGCAAGACCTCTGCGTGTATGGCTCCAAGCTGTATGCCATCAGCAACACTTCGTCGAAAGTATCAATACTGGAGCGCAACGGCAAGCTGGTGAAGGAGCTGCCACTGAATACCGGTGGACAACCCATGGATCCCCGCTATGCCACGGCAGGCGAAGGCTGCGTGTTTTTCACCGCCTACGACGGCACGGTGTCGCGCCTCGACACGCTGACGCAGGAGATTACCGGAAAGGTGGAAGTGGGCAATCACCCCGAAGCCTTGGCTTACGCCGATGGCAAGCTCTTTGTCAACATCTCCGGACAGCCCGGCGACAGTTATGGCGGCTCGGGCAACCAGGTGGCTGTGGTAGATGCCAAGACGATGACCAAACTGACGGACATCGAGGTGTTGCTCAATCCTTACACCCAAAGCTTGACGGGCGAAGATGGTTATGTGTATATGGTGTCCAACGGCAACTACGCCGGTTCGTCTACCACGCCGGAAGACCAATGGGTGTACCAGACCTTGCAGCGCATAGACCCCGCCACGTATGAGGTGGAAGAACTGTGCCACGCCTCTTACATCGCCAATGTGGGGAATAAGATGTACATCCTTTATTCTGAATACTACCTGCCCGAAAGCCGCCGCTGCTACGTCTACGACCTGGCCACGGGCACCGAGACCGACCTGCCCATCTCCATCGATAGCTTTTCGAGCCCGGGCTTCATTGCGGTAGACCCTGTGACGGAAGATATCTACATCGGCGACCAGTCTTACAGTTCGCTGAGCACGGTGTATGTCTTTGACAAGAACGGGCAACCCAAGGACTCGTTTGAAACGGGCATGTACACCACCAACATCCGCTTTGTCACTGAATGATATGACCAGGAAAATTTTACTATCTGCCATAGTAATCTTTGCCTTGCTCCTTTCCGCCTGTGGCGGAGGGGGCAAGGCTTCTTCCGCTTTGCCGGAGGGCGATACCTTGCGGCTGCGGCATGCCGCCAACCTGTGCATCGTGCAGTATCCCGACTACACGGTGGTAACGATGCGAAACCCGTGGGACACGCTGAAAACCCTGCATACCTACATCTTGGCCGATGGGCACCGGCCGCTTCCGCAGCAGTTGCCCGAGGGCACCGTGGTGCGTCTGCCTTTGGAGAGGCTCGTGGTCTATTCCGCCGTCCATGGGGGGCTGTTGGCCGAACTGGGGGCGCTCGATGCCATCCGCGGCGTGTGCGAGGTGGGGTATTTCAGGCAGCCCGAGATACAGGAACGCCATAGCCAAGGCCTGGTGACCGATTGCGGCAACAGCATGAGCCCCGATATTGAGACCATGATAGAGTTGCGCCCCGACGGCATCATGCTCTCCCCCTACGAGGACAATGGCGGATACGGACGGGTAGGGAAGTTGGGCATCCCCCTCATAGAGTGTGCCGACTACCTGGAGACTTCCCCCCTGGGGCGTGCGGAGTGGATGCGCTTCTACGGCCGGCTGGTGGGGAAGGCGGCGGAGGCCGACTCGCTGTTTGCCGCCGTAGAGCGGGAGTACCTCGACGTGAAGCGGAAAGCCGGACTCGCCGCACGGCGCCCCAAGGTGCTGAGCGACCTGATGTATGGGTCGGTGTGGTACATATCGGGCGGCAACAGCACGACGGGAAGGCTTTATGCCGACGCCGGGGGTGACTATGTGTTTGCCTACCTGCCCAACACGGGCTCCATCCCTTTGCCCTTTGAGACGGTGTTCGACAAGGGGCAGCAGGCCGACTATTGGTTTGTGAAGTACAACCAGCCCCACGACAAGACTTACCGCGAACTGGAGCAGGAACATGCCCCCTATGCCCGCTTCAAGGCCTTCGGGGAGCGGCACATCTATGGCTGCAACACGGGCCGGATAGCCTATTACGAGGAGTCGCCCTTTCATCCGGACATCTTGCTGAAGGACGTGGTGAAAATACTTCATCCCGAACTGCTGGAAGGCTATGTACCGAAATATTTTAGTAATTTAGCCGCCGATTAACCCGTTTGCAATCATCATGAGGCACAAAGGCGCAATATATGGCGTGGGATTCGGCCTGCTGATACTTGTCTTGGCAGCCGCCAACCTGTTGCTTGGCCCGGTGGACATACCGCCGGGCGAGGTGGTGCGCATCCTGCTGGGAGGCGAGGCGGAGAAGGAGACGTGGAGCTTCATCGTCTGGGAGGCACGTTTCCCGCAATGCGTCACGGCCCTGCTGTGCGGAGCCGCCCTCTCGGCCTCGGGGCTGATGCTGCAGACGGTGTTC
The DNA here is from genome assembly GCA_949288715.1 of uncultured Bacteroides sp. Classification (GTDB taxonomy): domain Bacteria; phylum Bacteroidota; class Bacteroidia; order Bacteroidales; family Bacteroidaceae; genus Bacteroides. The sequence goes on from CASELH010000010.1 coordinate 70,419, forward strand.
AACAACCCCTTGGCCGACCCTTCCATCTTGGGCATCAGTTCGGGAGCCAGCCTGGGCGTGGCGCTGGTCATGCTGGCCGGCGGGGGCAGCATAGCCACGGGTGCTTTCTCGCTGTCGGGATTTGCCACCGTGGTGGTGGGCGCCTTTGTGGGGGCGGTAGGGGTGCTGGGCATCATCCTGCTGCTTTCTGCGGTGATAAAAAACAGCGTGATGCTGCTCATTGCCGGCATCATGATAGGCTATGTGGCTTCTTCAGTGATATCGCTGCTCAATTTCTTTTCATCGGCCGAGGGGGTGCGCTCCTATACCATCTGGGGGCTGGGCAACTTCGGAGGCGTATCGCTGGCGCAGCTGCCGGCTTTCGGCCTCACCACGGTGGCCGGACTGGTGGTGGCCTTGCTGCTCATCAAGCCGCTCAACGCCTTGCTGCTGGGGCCGCGCTATGCCGAGAACCTGGGGGTGAACATTCGGCGCGTACGCAACCTGTTGCTGCTGGCCACGGGCGTGCTGACGGCGGTCACCACGGCTTTCTGCGGGCCGGTGTCGTTCATCGGGCTGGCCGTGCCCCACATGGCCCGCCTGCTGCTGGGCACCTCCAACCACAACCTGCTGATGCCCGTCACCTTGCTGGCCGGCAGTGCCGTGGCCTTGTTGTGCAATCTGCTTTGCCTCTTGCCCGGCGAAGCGGGGCTCATTCCGCTGAATGCCGTGACGCCCATATTGGGGGCGCCGGTCATTATCTACGTCATCGTCAACCAACGCCGCATACAATACTTCAACTGATGGAACCACGGGATGTTGTCATAGAGGGACGAGGGCTTGCCATTGGCTACCGCAACGGCAAGTCGGTGCACCCGGTGCATGCCGGGCTGTGCTTTGAGTTGCGGCGCGGGGAACTGACGTGCCTGCTGGGTGCCAATGGCGCGGGCAAGTCTACCCTGCTGCGCACGCTTGCTGCCGCCCAGCCTGCCCTGGAGGGGCAACTGCGCTTGCTGGGCAAGCCTGTGGCGGAGTATGGGGAGAAGGAGCGCTCGCGCACCATCGGGGTGGTGCTGACCGACAAGACGCAGGCCGGAGGACTGACGGTGTTCGAGCTGGCTGCACTGGGCCGACAGCCCCACACGGGCTTCTTCGGGCGGCTCACGGCGGAGGACAAGGCCATTGTCCGTCGCGCCCTCGAGGCAGTGGGCATCGGGGAGAAAGCGGGACGGTATGTGGCCGAGCTGTCCGACGGCGAACGGCAGAAGGTGATGATAGCCAAGGCACTGGTGCAGGAGTGCCCCGTCATTCTGCTGGACGAGCCTACCGCCTTTCTCGACGTGGTGAGCCGCATAGAGCTGATGAACCTGCTGCACCGCCTGGCCGACCACGAGGGGAAAGCCATCCTCCTCTCCACCCACGATGTGGAGCAGGCGCTGGTGCTGGCCGACCGCCTGTGGCTGCTCACCCCGGAGCATGGCCTGGAGTGCGGGGTGACGGAAGACCTCATTCTTGCCGGCCGGATGGACACGCTGTTTCCCCGCCGGGACAGCATCCGCTTCGACCTGATGCACGGCGTATACTCGCCCACCGTGGAGGGCCGCTACCGCATCTGCCTCAAGGCCGACGACGAAGTGCTGCGCCACTGGGTGCAGAACGCCCTCAACCGCCGGGGGTGCCTTTGCCTGCCGCCGGAAGCGTTCCAACCCCAGGTACCGGTGGTTGAAGCCCTCTCTTCCAAGCGTTTCAACCTCACCGCGGGCGGGCAGTACGTCCAGTGTACCTCGGTGGAGGACCTGCTGGAGCGGCTGTTTTCCCTGCTTTCCTAAATAGTTAAAATAATGAAAAAAGCGGACTGTATAAGGTCGCGTTCTATTTCTTTTTTCCCTAATTTCGCACCCGAAAACAAGAATATAGGAAGCATCAGATGGGAGTATACACAGTACATCACAAGAACAAAATCCATGATTTCCACGCATGGGGCGCGGCGGTTTTGATTTAGCCTTTACGCCTTCTTCCCAAAGCTATATTCATTCTATAAACATAAAATAATCAGTTAATTTATGAGCAAAAAGAAAAGGCTCATAGGGCTGTTGTGCATCGCAGTCCTATGCAGCCAGGGAGTGTGTGCCCAAACTCGACGAATGGGCATAGAGGAACTGTTTCGTCTTGCCGACGAGCAGAGCAAAAGTATTCAAACGTACCGGACGGGGGCAGAAGCCGCCGGGGAGGCCCTTAAAGCCGCCAAAGCAAAAAGGCTTCCGGATGTGAATGTGTCCCTTTCCGCCAGCTATTGGGGCAACGGCAAGCTGTGGGACAGGGACTTTGGCAACGCCATGACGGTAGATATGCCGCATTTCGGCAACAACTTCGCATTGGAAGCGCAACAGGTCATCTATGCAGGCGGTGCGATAAGCAGCGGCATCAAGCAGGCGGAAATAGGAAAGGCGTTGGCTGAACTCGACTTGCAGAAGAATGTGCAGGAGATACGTTTCCTGCTGGTAGGCCATTATTTGAACGTGTACAAACTGGACAACCAAATCCGGGTGTTGCAAAAGAATATGGAACTGACCGAGGAGGTCATTGCCAACATGAAGGCCCGCAGGGAACAAGGTACAGTCCTGAAGAACGACATTACACGTTATGAACTGCAAAAGGAGCAGCTGAACTTGCAGTTGTCAAGGGTGGAAGACGCGCGTAAGATTGCCAACCATCAGTTGGTTACCGCCTTGCATCTGCCCGAGGATACGGAAATAGCCCCTGACACCTCCTTGCTGGAGCAGCAAATCCTTACCCTCACAGAGGATGAGTGGCAGGACATGGCCGGAACCAATAACATTCTCCTGAAACAGACACAAGCCGCCATCCAAATGAATGAGCAAAAAGTAAAGCAGGAACGTTCCGAACGCCTGCCGCATATTTCCATTGTCGCCGCAGAACATTTGGACGGTTCCATCACCATTGAAGTGCCTGTATTGGATAACAATTTCAATTATTGGTACATAGGGATTGGGGTAAAATATAACCTTTCCTCCCTGTTCAAGAACAACAAGAAGCTGAAACA